>DASQDA010000262.1:0-10024 GCA_035634435.1 Polyangiaceae bacterium | reverse complement strand
CGGCGAGGTCGGCGCCTTCTTCCACCTCTCTCAGCAAGGCCAGATTCTCCTCTGGCGGGTGCTGCAGGTCGGCGTCCAATACGGCCAGTACGACACCCCGGGCCGCCTGCCAGCCGCGAATGACGGCGGTGCTCAGGCCCTTCTCCTCGCAGCGGCGCAGGACCCGGACTCGTGGTGACCGCTGGGCCACCCGCAGGGCGACCTCCCAGGTATGATCGGGGCTGTCATCGTCGACCACGATGAGCTCGTAGGCTGGGCCCAACACGGGCGTCAGGAGCGCCTCGAGGCTCGCCAGCAACTCGGCCACGCTGGCAGCCTCGTTGTAGGTCGGAATGACGAGCGAAAGACGGATGCCGGTGTTCTGCGCGCCGTGCGCCGCGACTACCAGCGCACCCGTAGGGCAGGGCACCTCGGCCGCCAAGCGCGCAGGAGCGCTGCCGAGGGAGCTCAGCGGCGCGAGCTCAGCCGGGCTTGGCGCGTTGGCGGACACCGAAATTGGGACGGCTAGCACGCCTCGCTCCGCGACTGCAAGCGCAGCCTCTCCGGGGCGCTGCTTGGCTAACGCGTGAGGCTCCAGCGGGGTCCCTCGGGCGTATCTTCGAGCGCCACCCCCGCCTCGGTGAGGAGCTTGCGGATGGCGTCGGCCTTCGCGAAGTCCTTGGCGCTTCGTGCCGCGTTTCTCATTTCCAGCAGACGATCGAGCGCGCCGTCACCGCCGCGGCCCGCGCTGGTGGCCTCCGGTTGGGCGTAGTCAGCCAGAAGCTCGGGGTAGAGCCTTGCTTCGGCAATCTCGATGCCGAACACCGCGAGGTGCCGCGTGTGAGTGCGGTAGACGGCCAGGGCGGACGCGGCGTCGGTCGTGCGCTCGATGCCACCCGCATACAGCGCGCTCACGTAGTCGAAGAGCGCGGCGACGGCGTTCGGAGTGTTCAGATCGTCGTCCATGGAGGCCACGAACCGCTCCAGAAAAGTAGCGGTGTGGCTGCCGAAACAGCCGTGGACGTAGCGGTGGCGCAGGCGAGGAACCTGCTGCTCGAGCGCTCGTTGCGACGCGTACGTGCCGGGCGTCGACGCGACGTCGGTGGTGTTCTGCAGCTTGTCCGCAAGAATGCTGACTAGCTTCTTGATGCGGGCGTAACCCTGGCTCGCCTGCGCGACCAGCTCCCAACTGAACGGCAGCTTCGAGCGATAGTGCTGCATGGCGTAAAACCAGCGCGCTTCGTCGTGAGTGTGTCGAGTGAGCAGCTCTTCGATGCCGATCACGTTGCCCAGGCTCTTGGACATCTTCACGTCCTTGAGATCCAGGTGCTCCGGGTGTAGCCAGTACCGCACCCATGGCCGGCCGCAGAGGGGCTCGCTCTGCGCAATCTCGTTTTCATGATGAGGAAAGAGATTGTCGACGCCGCCGCCGTGAATGTCGAAATGAGGGCCGAACAGGGCCGTGCTCATGGCCGAGCACTCGATGTGCCACCCGGGACGACCGTCGCGCCAGTCCGGGCGCCCCGAGGGCCAAGCGGGCTCGCCCGGCTTGGCTGGCTTCCAGAGACCAAAGTCTGCCGGGTGCCGCTTGCGCGAGGCGTCCTCTTCGACCCGCCCGCTGGCTCCAACTTGCTGTGCCGCCAGCGTGTTCCCAGATAGCTGCCCGTAGTGGGGGAAGCTTTCGACCTGATAGAGCACCTCGCCATTGACGGTATAGGCGTGCCCCTTTTGCTCGAGCGACGCGATCATTGCCAGCTGCTCATCGATGAAGTCGGTCGCGCGGGTGTACGCCGAGTAGTCCTTGATGTGCAGCCTGCGGCAGTCGCGTCGGAAGGTCGCAACGTTGCGTTCGGCCACGTCGACTGGACCCTCCTGACCCTTCGCGCGCTCGATGATGCGGTCGTCGACGTCCGTGTAGTTGATGACGCTGATGACGTGGCGTCCGCCGTACTCGAGATAGCGTCGGAACAGGTCCCAGAAGCAGTAAGTGCGCGCGTGCCCGATGTGCATCGGAGCGTAGGTCGTGAGTCCGCACGTGTATATCCGGACGACCTTGGGGTGCGCCGGCTCGAACGGCTCTTTCTGCTTCGTCAGGGTGTTGTGAAGCTGCAGCGGCATGGCCGCGGCCTTCTACCCTGACCCGCATGGGGCGACACTATCAAACGCGGCGTCCGCGCGAGCTGCTGGGGTCACGCTCGTTGCCGCCCGACCGCCCCGCCTCGCACTGAGCCTGAATGGCAAGTGTCGCGCTGGCCGTCGCGCTGATTCCGCAATCGACTTCGCACCTCTTATTCGGATGCTGATTCGAGACGCTGGGTGACTGCAGCTCACGTTCGCCACGCGCCTCAGCGCTTGCCGGAGCATGTTCCAGGTCCTCGCACCTGAGAAGAGGGTTTCATGAAATTTCAATATCGTCACGTTGTACGAATGGTTTCCGTCGCTTGCACCTTGGTGGCGAGCGCAGGTTGCGGCTCCGAGCCGGCAAGCTCGAACGAGCCTGGGCTCGAGGAAGAGGTCGGCGCCGACAGCTCGCCGCTCCAGAAAGGAATGCCTGGCGCCGCTGTCGGACAGAGCGATTACTGCAACAGCCCCATGAATCTCTGCACCAGCGGAGAAGGCGACTGCGACTCCACCACGCAATGCGCCGCTGGTCTCGTCTGCGGCGCTGGCAAGCTTCGCCAGTTTGGCTTTCCGCTCGTCGGCGGCGACGCTTGTGTCCCTCCGCAGTGCGTGAACAGGCGGCTCGACGCCGGTGAAACGCAGATCGACTGCGGCGGCGCGTGTGGCACCGTCTGCGCCACCCCCGTGTGCAACGCGGAGGGCTCGGGGAACCGTTGCAACACCGACTGCCCGTGCAGCATCGGCCAGGGCGACTGCGACTCGGATGCTGCATGTACTGGCACGCTCGTCTGCTCGAACGACAAGCTGAGGCAATTCGGTTTCACCAGCGGTGGCGACGCTTGCCTGCCGCCGCACTGCAGCAACAAGCTAATGGACGCCGGCGAAACACGCGTCGACTGCGGTGGCGAGTGCGGCACCGTCTGCGCGACTTCTTCGTCGGGGGTCCCGCTGGGCGCCGCCGGCAACTACGCGATCCTTGCAGAGTCGGCCATCTCGACCGTTCCGACCTCCGCGATCACGGGACATCTCGGCCTGAGCCCCGCCGCGGCCAGCTACATCACTGGCTTTTCGCTCACGCGGGTGGGCGCCAGCTGGACTTCACCGCAGGTGGTGGGCAGCATCTTTGCTGCGGATAACGATCCGCCGACACCTTCCAACTTGACCACTGCGGTAGCGAACATGCACACGGCGTATACCGACGCCGCGGGTCGACGTTCCCCCAACTTCTTGAATCTTGGCGGCGGAGCCATCGGCGGTTTGACGCTGGCGCCAGGTCTTTACAGGTTCACCTCTGCCGTGACGGTGACCTCGGGCGTCACGCTTTCGGGCGGCGCGAACGACGTCTGGATCTTCCAGATCACGGGCAATCTGCTGATGAGCGCGGCGCAGTCGATGACGCTGAGCGGCGGCGCGCAAGCCAAGAACATCTTCTGGCAGGTGGCGGGCCTCGTCGATTTCGGCAGCAGCGCCCATGCGGAAGGGATCGTGCTTTCGAAGACGGCGATCAAGCTGGGAGCGGGAGCGTCCATCAACGGACGGCTCCTGGCGCAGACCCAGGTCAACCTGTCGAGCAGCACCGTCACACAACCCGCCCCGTAACCAAGGCACTCGCCTCTTCGCGCTCGCCGCCCCGTGCACCCAATACTGGTGTAGAAGGGTGGCAGCCCGAAGTTTTTCACGCGCTCGAGTGATTGAGCGACCGATGCTCGGCTGAAGGACGAAAATGATGAACTCTGTTGATTCCGATCGATTTAAGGCGTGGGCCAGCCTGGCAGCGCTCGCTCTGGCGGTTTCCGCTTGCGCCGCCACCCCGGCGCCAAGCGCCGCGTCGGCGCCACCCCCGGCTGCATCCGCTGAAGCAGCGGGCTCCGACGCCACGGGCGAACGCGAGCTCACGGTGCAGGTGTCCAAGGCCTTTCGCGAACGCTGTAGCCTTCCGGAAACGGCCGATGCGGCCCCTCGCTTCGAATTCGACCAAGCAACGCTGCGCGCCACCGGGCGCAACGTGCTGGACGACGTTGCGCACTGCCTGACGCAAGGACCGATGAAGGGCGAGATAATCACCATCATTGGCCGCGCCGACGCCAGGGGCACCGACCAACACAACCAAGATCTTGGGAAGAGCCGCGCGGCGGCCGCCAAGAACTACCTGGCGCAACACGGAGTACCCGCAGACCAGATGCGACTCATGTCGCGCGGCGAGCAGGGCGCTCGTGGCGACAACGAGGAGAGCTTCTCGCTCGATCGCCGTGTCGACCTGGAAATGGGTGATCTGAACAACAGCCCGATTCTGGAGGGCTCCATGTTGCAAGCCGAGTCTTCGTTGCCGCCCAAGGACAGCAAAGCAGCGAGCTACGCGGGCACCGCCGAGGGCGGCAAACCGGCTGGCAGCGCCAGCTCGACCACGAGCGGCTCCTCCGCGAAATAGCAGCAGTGCGAGCCGTGCCCGTGGGCATCGTCCCGCGGTCATCCGTCCAGACGAGCCGCGCGTCGCCCGCACCTGTTCAGGTCCGAGCGGCGAGCGTCGTCGGCTTACTTGCGATGTAGCCGTGCCAGCAGTCGGGAAAGACGAAGTCTGCGTAGCTCACCAGGCGTTCCCAGCGGAAGCCGATCTGCGTGAGGAGGCCCTCCACCTGCTCGCGTGCATACAGCCGCAAGAGGTGTGTCTCCTGCACGCGCCGATAGCGTTCGCCCTCCGGCAGGAACAGCGAGAGGTCTCGCGTCAGGCTACCGCACGAGGCCTGCTCGCGCTCGGTGAGTCCGAGACAGGTGGCGCCCTGTGTCCAGAAAAGACTGCGTGAGCCGCTGGGGCCACTGCGGCCGGGCGCGGCCACGTCGAACAGGAGGACGCCGCCGGGAGCGAGCGCCTGGTGAATGCACGTGAGCCTCGCCTCGAGCGCGGCGAGGCTTGCGCTGGCATCCACCGCATAATTGAAGGCCTCGCCCACCGCAGCAACCGCCACGCAGGGGGGCAACGGCACCTGCCACAGTGAGCCCGTCGTGAACGCCGCCTTGGGAGCGATGGCGCTAGCCATACCCAGCATGGCGGCCGAGAGGTCCACCCCCCACGCCTCGAAGCCTGCGTCGACCACGGCTGCGCTGAGGATGCCGGTGCCTGCCGCGAGGTCGACGATGGTGCCGGAGACGAAACCGACGTTCGAAAGCCGTAGCAAGAGCTCGCGTGCCGCGCCACGCGCCACCATTCCGAAATGCGCATGATGGATGGCCGCGAGCTCGCGACCGTAGTGGCCTTCGGCTGCATTCTCGCCGACGGCGGGCGACCCGCGTGCAGGTAGCGCGTGCGGAGCAATCGCCATCCGGTAGTTCACCACCCGATCGACGACCTGGAACCCGAGCGCGGCGTGAGCTCGTTGCGACGTTTCATTGTCGAGCCACGTGTCCGAGGCAAGCTCAGTGCATCCGTGCTCGGCCGCCCAGCTGCACGCGCGTTCCATCAGCGCACGGCCAACCCCGCGACCTCGGTGCTCCGCCGCGACGTACCAGCCTTCGACGAAGCCGCACGGGCGCACGGGGTCGCAGCCGTCAGCGTGAGAGCGCAGCGCCGTTTCGATGAAACCAATGACTCGGCCTTCCAGCTCCGCCACGAACACGACGAGTGGCAGCGTGCTGGCAGGCTCGCGCGCGAGGATGGCGCGCAGCTCCTTGGTATGTTCGTCTCGGCCCGCGTGGGGCCAAAGCTGTGCGCGCAGCGAGGCTAAAGCCCCGAGGTCGCCTGGTCCTGCCGCTCGGACGCTCACCACCTGACGATGTCACGCGGGTCCGGGCGCATCAAGGTGACGCAGGCGCGGCTGCTGGGGCGGGCCGAGCCGTTCACGGCACCCACAGCCGATGCACGGCGAGCAGCGCGCTCGTTACAAGGAGGCGAGCCAAACCAGGCATATTCAGGAGACCGAAGCGGCGCGCGGTCGCGCGACCGGGCAAGTCATCGACGTCGCTCTCCGAGCCGTTCGCATTCTCGTCCACGCGGTGGCTCAGGAGCCAAGATGAGTCAGGAGCAAGCAATCGGTGGGCTTCTTGTCTCGCTGCATGAGCTCACGTACTCTCCTCTCGAAGAGATGACACGGAACGCGAAGGGCACGTTCGTGGGAGCGCTGCTCGCCGCGAGCGTTTTTGTCGGCTGCCACGGCAATGTTCAGTTGACGGCCCCCGCCGTCGACGCTCCCGAAAGCGAGCGTTGGCGCGCCTATTGAGCTGTTGCGACCAACTTCGCGCCGCCTGATCCGCACGACCAGCGCGGCGCCGAGATAACCTCGGCCTTCTGCCGGTGCGCCGCCGCCAGCGAAAGCGCACAGCGCCGCCCCGCAGGTGCGAAGGCTCCCGCGAGCCGCGCAACCCCGAACGCCGCGCTAACGGCCGCTGTGGGCCGGGTCTGCGGGCCGAGGCAGGGGCCGCCGCCAGTCCTTATAACGACGCAATGTCCGTTATAGTAGCGCTTCGGGCGCGCTGATGGTAGGCAGCTCTTACCGTGCTGACGCTTCCCGAAAACATGAGCAGCCCGCTTTCCATTCGCGCGAAGGCGATGGTTTTCGAAGACCCTGCGGCCCGCGAGCTGCTGGCTCGCATTCAGCGCATTGCGCCGAGCGACGCCCCCGTTCTCGTCACCGGAGAGACGGGCACGGGCAAAGAGCTGGTCGCCAGGCAGCTGCACGCGCTGAGCCACCGAGAACACCTGCCGTTCGTTGCGGTGAACGCGGGTGCCTTCAGCGAGACGCTGATCGAGAGCGAGCTTTTCGGCCACGAACGCGGCGCCTTCACCGGCGCGCACAGCGCCAAGGCCGGCTGGTTCGAAGCTGCCAACGGCGGCACGCTGTTCCTGGATGAGATCGGCGACTTGCCGCTGCCGCTCCAGGTGAAGCTCTTGCGCGTGCTTCAAGAGGGGGAGGTGGTGCGCCTGGGCTCCCGCACACCGAGAGCAGTCGACGTGCGTTTGATCGCGGCCACGAACGTCGACCTGGAAGCCGCGATCCGTGGGCGGCATTTCCGTGAAGACCTCTTCTACCGGCTCAAGGTCACCTCGTTGCGGCTACCGCCTTTGCGTGAGCGCCCCGGCGACATTCTGCCGTTGGCGCGCCACTTCATCTCGATCTACGAGCGTCGGCTGGGACAAGCTGGAATGCGTTTGCAGCGCGAGGCGGAAAGGGCGCTGCTCGCGTATGCATGGCCGGGAAACATCCGCGAGCTCGAGAACACGATCCACCACGCGCTGCTGGTCTGTACTAACAACGAGCTCACGACCGAGGACCTTCAACTTTCACCGGCGCTGCCGCTGTCGGCGTCGTTCGACCGGCACCGTCCCACGCTGGTCCCAGCGCCCCCCGCGCTACAATCCCAGCCCCCCACGCCGGAGTTGCCGCTGGCCGAGCTCGAGCGCGTGCTCGCCGACTTGCTGAGGCGAGAGCTGCCTGATTTGCACGACCGCGTAGAGGCCACGTTGATCCGAGCCGCCTACCAGCAGTCGGGCCACAATCAGCTCGAAACCGCCCGTCTGCTCGGCATCAGCAGGAACGTGGTGCGCGCCCGGCTGATTCAACACGGTGCGCTCAATGGACGCATTCGCCGCGCTCCGGAGACGGCTGCAGCCGCACCCGCGGAAACCCCCAGCAGCGCTTCGCCCGTGTGGGCGCTCAGTCGCAAGCTCGCGGGCTGACGAGCTGCGAGGCCCTGCGCGTGCGCCTTCGACTACCGGACGACGCGCTGCTGCCCCAGCAGCAACGAGCAGAGCAGATTGCTGCTCACGCAGCAGTCGCCGCGCCGGAGATCGCTGACAGGACCCTCATCACCATGGCCTGCCGCTTGCACTAGTGACGTGCCGAGCGACAGCGACAAGTCGGACGCCGCCGACCCCTCTCTCCAACTCTCGATCCCGGTAGCAAGCGAATGCAGCAACCATCACTCGAAGCCGACATCGTCGTCGTGGGCGGCGGGAGCGCGGGCTCCACCGCAGCCATCCGTGCTCAGCAGGGCTTGCCACGCGGCCGTGTCCTCTTGCTCGAGAAGGCGCACATCAAGCGCAGCGGCGCCATCGCCATCGGAATGGACGGGCTGAACAACGCGATCATCCCCGGCCATGCAACCCCGGAGCAGTACGTCAAAGAGATCACGATGGCCAATGACGGCATCGTGAATCAGCGGGCAATCTGGGAGTACGCGGTCAACAGCTACGACATGATCCAGGAGCTCGACCGCTGGGGCGTCAAGTTTCAGAAGACGGAGTCCGGTGACTTCGACGTGAAAAAGGTGCACCACAAGGGCAGCTACGTCTTGCCGATGCCCGAGGGCTACGACTTGAAAAAGATCCTGACGCGGGTGCTGAAGCGCTCCGGCGTCCAGATCGTCAATCGCGTGATGGCGACACGCTTGCTGGTGGAGCATGGGCGCGTTGCCGGCGTGCTCGGCTTCGACACGCGGAGCGGTGAGTTCACGGTCATCCGCTGCAAAGCGGTGATCCTCTGCTGCGGCGCGTCGGGACGGCTGGGTCTGCCGGCGTCTGGGTACCTTTATGGGACGTATGAAAACCCCGCCAACGCAGGCGACGGCTACTCGCTAGCCTATCACGCCGGCGCCGAGCTCACCGGCATCGAATGCTTCCAGATCAATCCATTGATCAAGGACTACAACGGGCCAGCGTGCGCCTACGTGACGGGTCCGCTGGGCGGCCACACGGTGAACGCACGGGGACACCGCTTCATCGAGAGTGATTACTGGAGCGGCCACATGATGCTCGAATTCTACCGCGAGCTGCACTCCGAGAACGGCCCTGTCTATCTGAAGCTCGATCATCTCGCCCCGGAAACCATCACGGAAATCGAACAGGTCCTGCACCGCACCGAACGTCCCAGTCGTGGTCGGTTTCACCAGGGTCGCGGCAACAGCTACGCAAACGATATGATCGAGATGCACATCTCCGAAATCGGATTGTGCAGCGGTCATAGCGGCTCGGGCGTTTGGGTCAACGAACGCGGGGAAACCACCGTCGCCGGGCTGTATTCCGCCGGTGACATGGCCTGCGTCCCGCACAATTACCTGCTGGGAGCGCTCACCTACGGAAAGATCTGCGCAAGCCACGCTCTCGAGTATGTCGCCGGCACTGACCTGCCAGCTGCGAACCTCGACAGTGTCGCGCAAGAGCGGGAGCGAGTGCTTGGGCCCCTGGCTCGACCAAACGGGATTCCTCATCATCAGTTCGAGTACAAGGTGCGGCGCCTGGTCAATGACTACCTGCAGCCTCCGAAGAGCGCCAACCGGATGCAGACGGGGCTTGCGCACTTTCTCAGGGCGCGTGAAGAGCTCGAAGAGGTGGGCGCCACGAGCCCACACGAGCTGATGCGCGTAATGGAGTCGCACTTCATCCGCGATTGCGCGGAAATGGCCGCACGTGCGTCGTTGTACCGCCAGGAAAGCCGCTGGGGCCTGTACCACTACCGGCAGGACTACCCGCAGATCGACGACGACAACTGGTTCGTTCACGTGAACCTGAAGAAGAGCGACACCGGTGAGATGGTCGTCTTCAAGCGTCCGGTAGCGCCCTACGTCGTGCCGCTGGAGAAGGCGGAGCTCCGCGGCTACCACGGCCTACGCATCGGTTCGCAAGCAGAGCTGAGCGCCTGAGACTGCCGGGCGCGCCGGCCCCTGGACATACGGAATCGAACGGAAGGATCCAAAGTGAGCGACTTGAAAGATCGCGAAGCCGTGAAGGCGGCGCAGGCAGCCAAGATCGGCAACGCGCAGGCGCTACGCCGCTTCGACGTGCCGGTTGTCATCGATGAAACCAAATGCGTAGCCGGCTGCCGAATCTGCATTGATTCCTGCCCCGTCGATTGTCTTGCGATCAATCTAGAGACCAAGAAGTCGAGCATGGCATTCGACGAATGCTGGTACTGCCTCGCCTGCGAGATCGATTGCC
>DASQDA010000261.1:0-2274 GCA_035634435.1 Polyangiaceae bacterium | reverse complement strand
CAAGTAGCGGTCACGCTCGCGATCATCCTGATCGGGAAGCCTCTCGCGGCGTTGGTCCTCGTGCTGGCGCTCGGCTACCCCGGAAAGGTCGCTCTTTCCGTGGCGATTGCTCTGGCGCAGATCGGCGAATTCTCGTTCATTCTTTCGGGTCTGGCGCAGAGCCTGGGGCTCTTCACGCAGGGCGCCACGAGCACGCTCGTGGCCGCCTCGATCGTGTCCATCACGCTAAACCCGCTGCTCTACCGCGCCATCGGGCCGCTCGAGCGGTATGCAGGACGCCACCCGCGTCTGGCGACCTGGCTCGCCGGGACCCGCGTGCAGCCGCTGCCAAACGAGAGCGCGCCAGGCTCTGCCGAGGCCATCGTCATCGGCTATGGACCCGTGGGCCAAACCGTGACGCGCGTTTTACGCGAGAACGGCGTGCGCGTGGCGGTGATCGAGATGAACCTCGCGACGGCCCGCGCTTTGCGCGAGAGCGGGGTGGACGCCATTTACGGCGACGCCCTCCAGCGCGAGGTGCTCGAACGAGCCGGCGTGGCCACCGCGCGTGGTCTCTTTCTGACCACACCGCACGTCGACGCGCCAGCCGACCTCGTGCGCATTGCCCGTGACCTGAATCCGAAGCTACAGATCATCGCGCGTACCAGCTACTTGCGGGACGCGCAGGCACTCCGCGAGGCGGGCGCCGACGCTGTGCTCTCGGGCGAAGGCGAGGTTGCGTTCGCGATGACGGAGCTCCTGCTGCGCTCGCTCGGCGCCACCCATGAGCAGCTAGATCACGAGCGTCACCGGGTCCGGCAGGAGCTCGCCCCCACCCCCGCGCGCCTCGAGGTGTAGCTACTCGGTCAGGGCCCATACCTAGCTGCCACACTGCCACGCCGGCGCGTGGCAGAACCACACGCGCGCGGCCCTGTCGTGTGGCGGATCAGGCCATGGCGCGCTGGATCGCTTGTTGCTGAAGCGCTGAACATGGACAGGAACCCCCGAGCCCCTCGACAGGGCTGGAGTGGGCTGCAGCCATGAGCTCGGCCCTGCATGAATCGGGTCGTGCCCCGGTGGACGCTTGCCTCGCCGGCGGCGGGGAGATGGGCGCGCTGCTGCGCAGCTTCGACTGGCGTCACTCCCAGCTGGGACCTGTCGAGCACTGGCCGCAGAGCCTGCTCACCACCCTCGGCATCCTGCTGCAGTCGAGCGTCGGCATGTGCCTGTTGTGGGGGCGAGACCTGTCGCTGTTTTACAACGACGCCTATCGGCCTATTCTCGGTCCGGCCCACCCGGCGCTCGGCAAGAGCGCGCAGGCAGCTTTGGGGCAGCAGTGGCAGCACACGCATCCGCTGCTCGAGCCGGTGCTGCGCGGTCAAGCACAGAGGCTCGACGATTCGCCGGTCATCGTGAACCGCTACGGCTACGACGAAGAGGCTTACTTCAGCCTCACGTACAGCCCGATCCGCGACGAAAGCGGCGGCGTTGGCGGCGTGCTCGTGACGGCCGTCGACTCCACCGAGCGCGTCCTGAGCGCGCGGCGACTCCACACTTTGCTGGCGCTGGCTGCCGCTGCTCGGCCTGGGCGCGATGCGCGGCAAAGCGTGCTGGAGCCCATGCGCAGCAATCCGGCGGACCTTCCCTTCGCGCTGCTCTATGAGCTCGATCCGAGCGGCGGCAAGGCGCTCCGCGTTGCCCAAACGCCTAGCGCCGCCGAGGCGGTCCCGCTGCCAGTCGAGGTCGACCTGGGTGAACCGCTGGGCTCGCTGTTCCGGGAGGCGCTGAACCGAGGCGAGCACCTCCTCGAGACTCTCCCTGCGCGTCTGCCGACCGCGAGCAGCGCGACCGCGCCCGACGCCGCGCAGAAAGCTTTCATTCTGCGCATCGGCGCAGCCGACGAGCGTCCCCACGGTTTTCTGGTGCTGGGCATCCACTCACTCCGACCCGTCGATGCAAGCTACGTGGAGTTCTGCCGGCTTGTTGCCGCGCTGGTGAACACGGGGCACTGCAACGCAGTAGCGCGCGAGCGCGCGGCGGAGAGACGCCGCGCGGAGCTCTATGAAATCTTGATGCAAGCTCCGGCCCCGGTCTGTGTGGTACACGGCCGCGAGCTGATCGTCGAAGCAGCCAACGACCTCTACCACCACATCTGCGGACATCCCGCGCTCATCGGCAAGAGCTTGATGCAGGAGTTCCCCGAATTCGCCGAGCGCGGCATGGGCGAGCTCGTGCAAGGCGTAATGGACCGCGGTGGGACTTACGTGGAACGCGAGGTCCCGCTGCGCCTACGCT
>DASQDA010000260.1:0-3616 GCA_035634435.1 Polyangiaceae bacterium | reverse complement strand
GGACAGGTCGTACAGGTTGGCGGAACGCCGGCTCAGGTAGCCATCGGTCTGCCAGTGAAAGTTGCGCCGGAAGTAGTCGGGAAACGCACCTAGATCGACGCCCTCGGGCAGATCGCGAACGCGGCCGGCGCGCGCCCTGCGAACCATCCGCGCCACTTCCGCCGCCAGGCTCGGCAGGCCGGACAGGTACTCGCGCACGGGCATTTGAAACAGCAGATCCCGCGCATACGCCCCCTCCTCCACGTTTTGAACGTCCCGCTGCAGCAAGTCCGTGAAGCGCTTGCGCAGCATCATTAGCTCACGGTGCGTGGGCTGAACTTTGGGCGTGGGCGCAAAGGACTTGAGGCCCAGGTGGGCGGCTACGAGGGAAAGGCGCAGGGCCGCCTGCTGGGCCCGATACGCCGCGCGAGTGAGAGGCACGAGTGCCGACATGGTCACTTTAAGATGGTGACGCTTCGGCCCAGCGTAAAGTCCCCAGAGCGCCTGCTGGTGCTCCTCGGCTGCTAGAGCGGCAACCCAGAGTGAGACACAATGGGGCACCGTGCAGGAGGCGCGGTCAATTTCCGCTGCGGGTGCGGAACCGCGAGCACAGGGTCGAGGTCGAGGCGCTCGACACGAGCGGGAATGGTTGGAGCCGACTGTCGGGCTTGAACCGACGACCTGTGCTTTACGAAAGCACTGCTCTACCGCTGAGCTAAGTCGGCGAAGGGCGGCGACAGTACCAGCAATTTTTGGAGTTTCAAGGGCGCTGCCACAGGGCGAAACCGGATAGAAAGTAGCGCTAGCACTTGGCGTCGGGCTCAGCGTCGCGCCAGGGCGCCGGGCCGACCGCTACCCTGGGAAGGTTTCCCCGGGTGCTACGCTGCGGCGTGGCCGACGTGCTTCAGCGGTTTGCTCGCCCCGTCGCTGAGTGGTTCCAGTCAGCACTCGGCGCCCCGACGCCCGTGCAGAGCAAAGGCTGGGCGCCCCTGAGTGACGGTCGCTCAGCGCTGCTCCTGGCGCCGACGGGCTCCGGCAAGACCTTGGCGGCATTTCTGGCGGGCCTGAACCGGTTGATGTTCGCGCCCACCGCAGCCGCAGCCTCTCCAGGCGTGCGGTTGCTCTACGTCTCGCCGTTGAAGGCACTTGCCGTGGACGTGGAGCGCAACCTGCGCGCTCCACTCGCCGGCATCGCGGCTACGGCGGAGCGCCTGGGTGTGCCCGTGCACGTTCCGAGCTTGGCGATCCGCTCCGGCGACACACCCGCCGCGGAGCGGGCGCGCTTCAGGAGGCATCCCGCCGAAATCCTCATCACCACACCGGAATCGCTCTACCTGTTGTTGACCTCGCAGGCCGCCGAGCATCTCGTCGCGGTCGAGACCGTGATTGTGGACGAGATCCACGCGCTGCTCGGAACCAAGCGCGGAGCACACCTGGCGCTGAGCCTGGAGCGTTTGGAGCGCCTGCGACTCAGCCAACCGCCGCTCCAGCGCGTGGGTCTTTCCGCGACGGTGCGACCCGTGGAAGAAGCGGCGCTCTTCCTGGGTGGCGGCGTGGTCGACGCCCAGGGCACGTTCCGCCCGCGCGAGGTGGTGGTCGTCAATGCCGCGCAGGCCCCCAAGCTTCGCGTTCGCATCGAAGTGCCCGTGGAAGACATGGCCCGCATTGGCGAGCCTGGCGCTGACCGCTCGATCTGGCCAGCACTGCACGGCCCGCTCGTCGAGCTGATTCGTCAGCACCGTTCCACGCTCTTGTTCGTGAACAGCCGTCGCTTGGCCGAGCGACTCAGCGCGGCGCTGAATGAGCTTGCCGGTGAGCCGCTGGTTCTGGCGCATCACGGCTCGCTCGCCCACGACCGGCGCCGTCACATCGAAGACGCGTTGAAGCTCGGACAGCTGCGCGCGCTGGTGGCCACGTCCTCCCTCGAGCTGGGCATCGACATGGGAGCGATCGACCTCGTCATCCAGATCGAAGCACCGCCGTCGATCGCTGCGGGGCTGCAGCGGATCGGTCGAGCGGGCCACAGCGTGGGCGGGCTCTCGGAGGGCATCATCTTCCCCAAGTTCCGCGGGGACCTGCTGGCGTGCGCCGCGACCGCGGGGAAGATGCTGCTGGGCGCCGTCGAGGCCCAGAGCTTCCCACGCAATCCACTCGACGTGCTCGCGCAGCAAATCGTCGCCATGGCGTCGGAGGTGCCGCTGCCGGAAGAGGAGCTCTATGCCTGCGTGCGCTCGGCCGCTCCGTTCCAAGGTTTACCGCGGGAGGCCTTCGACGCCGTGCTCGATCTCCTCTCGGGCCGCTTCCCCTCCGAGGAGTTTGCCGAGCTCAAGCCGCGTCTGGTCTGGGACCGCATCGGCCGCACCATCACGGCGCGCCAGGGAGCACGCCGCATCGCCATCATCAATGGCGGCACCATCCCTGACCGCGGGCTCTTCGGGGTGTTCCTGGCGGGGGCACCAGGCGGCAAGAGCGTGCGTGTGGGCGAGCTGGACGAGGAGATGGTGTTCGAATCCCGCGCCGGCGACATCTTCCTGCTGGGCGCCAGCTCTTGGCGCATCGAAGACATCACCCATGATCGGGTTCTGGTGACGCCAGCTGCGGGACAGCCCGGCAAGATGCCCTTCTGGCGCGGCGATAGACCTGGGCGCCCGCTGGAGCTCGGGCGCGCCGTCGGCGCGCTCGCGCGCGAGCTCACGAGCCTGCCAGACGCCGAAGCGCGAGGGCGGCTGGCGCAGAACGGTCTCGAGGAGCGTGCCGCCAACAATCTGCTCACCTACCTGCGCGAGCAGCAGGAAGCGGTGGGCGAGGTGCCTTCGGATCGGCACATCGTGGTCGAGACGTTCCTGGACGAGCTCGGCGACACGCGGGTGTGCGTGCTGTCGCCGTTCGGCGCCCGGGTCCACGCGCCCTGGGCGCTCGCCGCCATGGAGATTCAGCGCGAGACGCTGGGCATCGAGTCGGAAGCCGTCTGGTCGGACGACGGCATCGTGTTTCGGTTTCCCGAGGCCGTTCGCCTGGACGACCTCGGCTTGCTGTTGCCCGACCTCGAGACGCTCGACGACGTGCTCGTACGCAGCCTTTCGAAGAGCTCGCTCTTTGCCGCCCGCTTTCGCGAAAACGCAGCGCGGGCCCTGCTCTTGCCTCGTAAACGACCGGGCCAACGCGCGCCGCTCTGGGCGCAGCGGCGCCGCGCTGCGGACCTGCTACTGGCCGCTTCCCGTTATCCCGAGTTCCCGATCCTGCTCGAGACCTACCGCGAGTGTCTGCGGGACGTCTTCGATGTGCCAGGCCTGAAGGACGTCCTGTCGCTGCTGCAGCGGCGCGAGGTGCGGCTCGCAAGGGTGGAGAGCAAAGTGCCTTCACCCTTTGCGGCAGCGCTCTTGTTCTCGTACGTGGGCAACTTCATCTACGAAGGCGACGCACCGCTCGCCGAGCGACGAGCGCACGCCCTCACCATCGATCCTGCCCAGCTGCGCGCTCTGCTGGGCGAAGCAGAGCTGCGCAGCCTGCTCGACCCGCTCGCGATCGCCGAGGTCGAGCACGAGGTGGGCCGCTGGGCGCGGCGCATCGACCATCCGGACGGCGTGCACGACCTGCTGCTGGCGCTCGGCGACGTGAAGCAATCGGAGATCGAGGC
>DASQDA010000259.1:0-2270 GCA_035634435.1 Polyangiaceae bacterium | reverse complement strand
GGCGCGCAGGCAGCTGCAGCACCGAGGCTCACGTTGAGACACGCGAAACGCACGGTGGAAGAAAGAATCGTGTCAGTAACCCGCGAGAGTTGTAACAGCGACAATTCCACTCGAACTGCTTGTCTGTGCGTCAGCGCGGTCCGCGTGGTCATCCAGCCGGCCCGCTCGTATGCTCCTGAAATCATGGGCCGTTCATCTGCCTGAGTGCGACTCGTATGGCGCGGACGCGGTTGATTTCACGCAGGCAAGTGCGGATAAACAGCAATGAAACCTGGAGAGTGATGGGCGCGCGCGCCATTGCCACTTGGGCAGTGCGGAACTAAATCATCCTCGTGATTCTTTCGGTGCTCGCCGAACTAACAATCTGACTCCTCGATTCCGGGGCCATCGCCCCGCCGGAAGCTCGGCTCCGGGTTCCTCGACGCACAGCTGGTTGCGACACCCTCGTTTCGACTTCGCGAGCCCCGTTTGCCTAGAAAAGGACGGTACCGTGAGCCTTACAGCCTATCTTTTGACCGCCATCGCTTCGTTACCCACTTACCGCGAAGACATAGGTCCCGAGTTCGCCGAACAAAAGCTGCAACAATCGCAGATGGTCGCCGAGGCCATCAACGAAGCGGTGGACGGCGCGGAAAATTGGAGCGGCACACGGCGTGAGCTAGCGACACTGATGCTCACGGTTGCCTGGCACGAGACGCGGCTCTCATTGCGCATCCACGATGGGCGTTGCAAGCCACTCGAGTGTGATCGCGGTCGAGCGCGGGGTCTGTGGCAACTGCAGGTCCAGCGTTCCTTGCCGCGGGAGCAGTGGTTGAAAGTGGCGGGCTTCGAGCCCGAGCCAACGCGTATCGCTGCGCGCGAGGCCGTGAAGATGCTGGTACGCAGTCGGCGCATGTGTTCGGTGGTCACGCGCGGGCGCGACTGGGTGGCGCCGACGCTCACGGCCTATGCGGGCTGTGGTTGCGGTGGAAAGCTTCCCGACCTCAACGCACGTGTCCGAACGTTTCGAATGCTATTGAATGTGACTCCGGAAAAGGGGACAACCTGAGCGGTAACACTCAGGGAGTCCCGTTTCATGACCGCTTTTCGCATCGGATGCCGGATCGTGCTCGTCTTGTCGCTGCTCGAGGCTTGTTCCAAGAAGGAAAATCCTCCGGCCCCGTCGCCCGCGGCGCCCGCTGCAGCAACGACGGCCGCGGCAGTCGCGCCCGCCCGCAGCCCTGTCGCCGAAGCCCGCGCGCTGTTCCGAAGCCGATGCAGCGTGTGCCACGGCGACAGCGGCAAGGGTGACGGACCGGCTGCGGCCGCGCTCGTGCCGAAACCACGGGACTACACCAAGAGCGACTGGCAGAAGGCAACCACCGACGAGCAGATCCGCAAGGTCATCCTGCTCGGCGGCTCCGGCGTCGGCAAGAGTCCGGTCATGCCCGCCAACGCCGACCTCGAAGCAAAGCCCGCCGTCGTCGACGAGCTGGTGAAGATCATACGCGGCTTTGGCGCGCAATGAGCGCGCGAGCGTGGCGGTCACGTAACCACCTCCTGACTGGAGCCTACCCACTGCACGGGCTGGTCACGCAACCACGTGCGCTGCCTACGTGCGAATATCCGGGTGGCGCGTACGATCGCCTCGCGCAGGGTTGGCTCTGCCGTCGCGGCTGCCTCCGCTAATCGGACCTGCTTGTAGCCCACGGAGCCCATCGCACGCGTCTCGCCGAAGCCGCGCGCAATGAGCGAGCGCACCTCGTCACGCAGCCCGGACGCCAGCATGCGATCGACGCGGGCGGCGATGCGGATGTCGAGCTCGTCGCGCGAGCGTTCGAGACCGACGAATCGCGGCGCGTAACGCGCCGTTCGGAAGCCGTGCTGCTCCTGCCAGTGGCTCATGGGCACGCGAGTGAGCTCGTACACCTCGAGTGCGCGACTGACCCGCACGAAGTCGTTCGGTGCCAGGCGTGCGGCTGTCGTTGGGTCGATGGCCGCCAGCTCCTGGTGAAGCTTCGGTCGACCGTGAGCTGCAACGAGCTCTCGATGGCGCAGGCGGAGCGCCTCTGAGGCCGGCGGCGCTGGGGTCAGACCGTAGATCAGGGCTCGCACCCACAGGAACGTGCCGCCGCAGACGACAGGCAGCTTTCCACGGCCGTGGATCTCGCGAACCGCGTGGTCGGCGAGCTCTGCCCAGCGCGCCGCGTCCAATGGTTCGTGCGGGTCCACGATGTCGATCAGGTGGTGCCGGGCGCGAGCTCGTTCTTCGCTACTCGGCTTGGCGGTGC
>DASQDA010000258.1:0-9065 GCA_035634435.1 Polyangiaceae bacterium | reverse complement strand
CGTTCGTCCGCTCGCGCGCCGAGCAGCTCAAGCTCGATCCTCTCTGGTTGAAGACCATCGATTTGCACGTGCATGTGCCGCGTGCGGCTGCGGTACGCGACGGAGCGACGGCCGGCGTGGCGATTTTCGTGTCGGTGGCGTCACTGCTGCTCAACGTGCCCTGTCGGCCCGAGGTGGCGGTGACGGGCGAGCTCACGCTGCGCGGGAACATTTTGCCCGTCGGTGGCATCAAGGAGCAGATGCTCGCCGCACACCGTGCCGGCGTGCGGGTGGTCGTGCTTCCCGCCCGGAACGAACGGGACTATTTCGAGGTTCCGGACGAAGTGAAGAACGAGCTGACGGTGCATTTCGTCAGCCGCCTCGACGAGGTCCTGGCTCTGGTCCTGGCTGCGCCGAGCCCGGAGCTGGCTGCCGAGCTGGACGTTGAGCCGATCAGCAGCGACGGCGCTTCCCCGTAGCGAAGCTTCTGTCGGCAGGGCACGTGGGAACTTCGCGCACTGAGCAAGTCGGCTACGGCTTGGCTCTCCTCGGCCTCGGCGTCCTCGGCTTCTTGCCTCAGTTCGGTGGTCCCGGCTACGAGGCGGCGCTCGGAGCCGCGCTGATCCTGCCGGCGCTGAACGCGGTTGTCACTGCGCTGGGTGCGCTCGCGGAAGGAAGCCCGCGCGCTGCTTTCGAACGTGGACTCTTGCGCGGCTTCATCCTCTCCGCTGGCGGACTGGCCGTGACGTTATTGCACGGCGCACGCGTGGGCATGTGCGATACGGCGGAAGGCGTGCTGCTTTTCCTGCTGAGCGCCGGCTTTGGCGCGCTGCTCGGTGGCGCGTGGGGCGCGATCGCCGGCACCGCGGCCCGCAGCTGGATGCAAGGTCGCGTGGCGCGCGTCGTGGTCGCCGTGCTGCTGGCGCTGCTCGGCCCTCTCGGGGGCATCGTGCTCAGTTTTCTGCGCTTTTACACGAGCCCGATGGTGTTCGCTTACGATCCATTCTTCGGCTACTTCTCGGGTCCGCTCTACGACACGGTCATCGGCTCGCTCGGGACGCTCACCACCTACCGCGTCGGCACGCTTTTCACGCTCTGCGCTGCAGCCGCTTTCTTTCTGCTACTCGAGCGTGATCAGCACGGGCGGCTACGCTTACGCTGGCGCGAGCGCCCCAACGCAGTGTGGGCGTGCCTGGTCCTGCTCAGCGCCAGTGTCGCGCTCACGGCCTTCGGTGCGGACCTCGGCCACTACAGCACCACCAAGAGCATCGAACAGGCGCTCGGACGGCGGCTGAGCTCGGGCCGCTGCGATATCATTTACTCGAGCTCGATACCGCGCCGCGACGCAGAGCGGCTGGGCACCGAGTGCAACGCGCACCTCACGCAGCTCGAGCGCTTCTTCGCGGTCAATGGACCCGACGAGGTGCGGGTGTTCTTGTTCGGCAGCGACGTGGAAAAGGGGCGGCTGATGGGAGCCGCACGCACTTACATCGCGAAACCGTGGCGCAACGAGGTGTATTTGCAGCCGGCGGGCTACCCGCATCCCGTGCTCGGCCACGAACTCGCGCACGTGGTGGCGGGCAGCTTCGGTAGCGGCCCGTTTCGCGTCGCCGGGCCGCTCGCTGGGTGGGTGCCCGATCCCGGCCGCATCGAGGGCATCGCCATGGCCGCTGCTCCCGACGAGAACGACGCTCTCACGCTCGAAGAGTGGGCAGCGGCCATGCGCCGGGCCAAGCTGTTGCCGGCGCTGCCGAGCCTGTTTCGGCTGTCGTTTCTTGGGCACAACGCCGCGCAGGCCTACACGGCGGCCGGCGCTTTTTTGCGTTTCCTCCACGCCGAGCAAGGGGCGGAGGTCATCCGACGCTGGTACGCCGGTGAAACGCTCGAGAGCATCGTCCATCAGCCGCTGAGCACGATCGAAGCGCGCTGGCACCGGTCGTTGGATGCGGTGACGCTCTCGACGGCAGCGTTGACGACCGCGCGGGCTCGCTTCGATCGGCCCGCCTTCTTCGCTCGGCGCTGCCCGCGCGTCATCGATCGCTCCGCCGCACTCGCTCAGGCGCGTCTCGCGGGTGGGGACGTTCAGGGCGCTCGCGAGGCCTTCACTTCCGTGCTGCGGCTCGATCCGCATGACTCCGGCGCACGCCTCGGGCTGGCAGCCTGCAAGGCGCGTGAAGGACAAATCTCGCAGGCTAGTGAGGCCTACGGCGTGCTCAGCGAGGCCAACGACGCAGCTCCCTGGGCGCGCTCCGCAGCGCAGGAAGCCATGGCCGATCTCGCGCTGCGCCAGGGCCAAGTGGAGCTCGCGCGCAAGGGCTACCAGCAGCTTGCAACCACCACAGCCGACGAGGATCGGCTGCGCACGCTGGACGTGAAGCAGCTCGCCGACGCCGGAATCGCGCGCGAGGCGATCGTGCTCCTCTTGATCGGTGACGAGCTGGGGCCCTCCTGGGACGTGGCCGCAGCAAAGCTCGGCGAATGGGCGGCGAGGGACCCTGAGCTGGGCGTGGCGGATTACCTGCTGGGGCGCAACCTGATGAGCCGCGCTCGGTACAGGGAGGCAGCCTTCTACTTCGATCGCGCGCTCAGCCGACGGCTGCTAGAGCCGCGCATCCTGGAGGAAGCCCTGCGACTGCGGCTGATCGTTGGGTGTGCGAGCGCCGACAGCTACACTGCGAGCTGGGCGCTCGGACGTTTGCTCGAGCGACGGCTTTCGTCCTCCCGACTGCAGGGTATTCAACGCTTTGCGGAACGCTGCGCGTTGTGAGCGACGCGAGCCCCTCACGAGGTCGAGGCCGCGACAGCGCGCAATAGATGCCGCTGCGCGAGCGCGAACACCGCCAGGGCGGGCGCGCTCAGCAGCACGTTGCCCGCCATCACGATATGCCAGCGCACGCCCGTGCCCTGCTCACGTAACAACGCAATGCCCAGAGGCAAGGTGCGGACCTGATCGTCGGTGGTCATCACCAAGGGCCAGAAGTAGTCGTTCCAATGGTAGACGAAGCTGAACAAGAACACCGAAACCAACGTCGGCACCAGCAAGGGCGGCAGGATGCCGTAGACGATGCGCGCTTCACTCGCGCCGTCGATACGGGCGGCTTCCAGGATGCTGTCCGGCAAGCTGAGCAAGGCCTGCCGCACCAAAAAGGTCCCTAGGGCGCTAACGCCGAACGGCAGCACCAGGGCGGCCATGCTGTTGGCGAGGCCCCAATCAGCGAACAGCGTGAAGATGGGCACGAAACGCACCTGCGCCGGGATGAGTAGCGTCGCCACGATCAGACCGAAGGCCAGCGACTTGCCGCGGAACCGCAGCTTGGCAAGCGCGTACCCCGCCGGCAACGCCAGCACGAGCTGCAGGACCGCGATCAGCAATGCCATGACGGTCGTGTTCCACAGATAGCGCGTGACGGGCATCGAGCGGGTCACCGCGCCGTAGGCGGCGAGCCCGAAGCTTCGAGGCAAAAGCGCGGTGGGGTCCGCCACGATCTCCGCGAGCGGCTTGAAGCTCGTGAGAACCATCCAGAGGTAGGGGAAAAGCCAAAGCAGAGCGACGATAACCAAAGCCGGGGCGGCAAATGGACCCGGGCCGCGGCGTGAGCGGCTCACAGCGCGCCTCTGCGGCGAAAGGCCCAGAACTGCAGCGCGGTGAGCGCTAGCAACAGCAGGAAGAAGACGACCACCTCGGCGCTTGCGCGCCCGACACGTAGGTCGAGGAACATCTGTTCGTAGATCGAGTACACGAACACCGTGGTCGAGCGAACGGGCCCACCTTGCGTCATGACGCGCACGACGTCGAACGCCTGAAACGTGAGGATCAAGCTGGTGGTGGTGACGAAGGCGGTCGTTGGCCCGAGCAGCGGCCAGGTCACGTGACGGAAACGGCGCAAGCGGTTCGCGCCGTCGAGCGCCGCGGCTTCATTGACGCTATCGGGGATGCTCTGCAGCCCGCTGAGAAACAAGACCATGGCATAGCCCGCCACCTTCCAGACGATCACCAGCGCGACGGCAAACGGAGCGCTGCTGGCGCTGGCCAGCCAGCCCGGCTTCTCGCTCCCGAGCCCGCGGGCCACGCTGCTGATGATGCCGCTATCGGCGTCGAGCATCCAGAGCCAGAGCAGCGCCACGCTCACCCAGGACACGACGTACGCGCTGAAAACGCACGAGCGCACGAAGGCCGCGAGGCGCCCCGGGCGGTTCACGGCCAGAGCCAGGGCGAGTCCCACGAAGGTCGAGCCCACCACGGCAGTGAGGCTAATTTTCAAGGTGGTGACCAGCACCTCGAGCAGCGCTCCGCTCGCGAACAAGACGCGAAAGTTGTTCAAGCCCACGAAGCGCGGCGGGCTCAAGAGATCCCACTCGAGGGTGCTGTAATAGAACGCGAGCGCGAGCGGATAGATGAAGAAGACGAGCAAGAAAATCAGCGTCGGTAGCAGCATCCACGCTAGGTCGATCGAGCGCGTCCGCGTCATCTGGACAGACTCGCCAGACGTTGAGCGTCTGCCAGCAGTGCTCGCGCGTTTCCGGCGCTCAGCACCGCGCTCTCCAGCCGCGGCTGGACGATCTCGCGCTGAACGCGAAACAAGCTGGGCGACCATGGCCAAGGGACGGCGAAGCGCAGTTGTTCCACCGTTACCTGATCGTTCGGATGGCGGGTGTAGTGACCGCTTGTTTGCAGGGACGCGATCGCGCTCTGGGTGACAGGGATATACCCGGTGCGCGTCGCCCAATGAATGACCTGCTCTGTCTCGAGCACGAACTGCAGGAAACGATAGGCGGCCGTCTTGCGGTCTGCAGGCGCGCTCTTCAAGATCACCCAGTGCGTGCCGCCGGTGGGCACGGCACGCCGCAGCCCAGCGGGTAGGGGAGCCGCTACCACGCGGAAACGCGCATTCTCCTCGAGATATTTCAAGAAGGCGGTCGAGGTCCAGATCATGGCCACGCGGCCTGCAAGAAAGTCCTGATTCGTTTGTTCCCAGGCGTTGTAGTCGCGCCCCGGCGGCGGCTTCATGCTCCGGTCCTGATTGACGAGCGTCTGCCATAGCTCGAGCGCGGCGACCCCGGCCTCGTCACCGAGTGAGACGCGGCCATCTCGCTCGACCACGTTGCCCCCCGCCTGCTGAACCAGTGCGACCCAGAACCACCAGTCGACTGGGCAGCCAAAACCATAGGTCTCGGTGCGGCTCCCGACCCGCCTCGTCAACGCGAGCGCCGTTTGCCGTAGCTCCTCCCAGGTGCGGGGTGCGTCGAGTGCTGCGGCGCCAAACTTGTCGGCGTTGATGTAAGCGATGGGCGTCGAACGATTGAACGGCAAGGCAACCAGAGGGCGCTCGCCGCCACCGAGCCACGAGCCGGCCTGCCCGAGCGCAGGAACGATGTCGAGCTCGCGCGCGGCCGGGTAAGCCTCGAGCGGCTCGAGCACCCCGGCGCGGGCCAGGTAGGGAATGACCTCTCCCACCACGTGGCTGAGCGCCGGAGCAGCCTTTGCGGCCAAGGCGACGCGCAGCTTGGCCAGTCCCTCGAAGTAGTCGCCCTGGAAGACCGTGTGTACCCAGTCGCGGGTCTGTCCCTGGTGGTAACGCTCCACCAAGCTCTGGAGCACTTCGCGATTCTTGCCGCCGTAGGTGAACCAAAGCTCGGTTTGCTGGCGTCCACGTGCGGCAGCGTCGTCGCGCAAGCAGGCTGAGGTCAGCGCAGCGCCAGCGGCCATCAACTGCCTGCGCGAAAGCTCCGCCACCGTCAGGGGTCCAGCAGTCCGCGCGCGCCAAGCTGACATCCGGCGCATGTTACAGGGCCGAGGGCCCCACGCTAGAAGCAGCCGGAAGCCCCGAGCGAATCGAGCTTCCGAGGCACCGCTTCCCGCGTTTGACGCTTCGCACTGGGGCGTGCTGGCGGGCTCCCACCCGCTGAGGCTTGGCCCTGTGCGGGCGGACGAGCTCGACGCGGCGGAGTCACTAGCGGCGTTGCGGTTACCGGCGAGCCGCGCCGTCAGCGACCGACCACTCGTGTGTGCGCGAGTGGATCGGCGGTCGCGAGTCGCTCGCGCCACTGGCCACGATCAGTCGCGCTGCCATCCAGTGTTGCGACGCGTGATGGCGGAATCTTCGCGCCGCAACACAACGGCGAGCGCGTGACTCATGGGCCGTCTTCCGGCGCACGATGGAATCGAACAGCGAAGTATCGAAGAAGACATGCAATGAGCGGGCAAGTGCAACGATAGCCTTGCTCAAACAGCGATGTTGGGCGGGGAAGGGCCCCGACGGTCGTGGTAGGGTGTGACCGCAACTGCTCACCCCGGGTTACCAGGAGATCTCATGAACCGTTCGCCTCGCATCGCTCTTTTGGCCGCCTTGTTCTCGTGCGCCTGCTCGGCGGACGACCCTGCCAACCCTGCCAGCGGTGGCGCAGGAGCCGGTGGCGCGGGCGTTGGAGGAAGCCCGATTGGGATGGGCGGAACGACGCCGGCAGGCGGCACGTCGACCGGCGGAATGGCCACCATGGGTGGCTCTGCCCAGGGTGGGTTCACGAGCGGCGGCAGCGCCGCGACTGCGGGCGCAAGTGGCAGCGCAGGAGCGGCAGCGACAGGTGGCAGCAACGCCGCCGGCACGGCGGGCACTGCGACCAGTGGTGGTGCAGGGGCTGGCGCAGGTGGTGCTTCGGGCGGCAGCGCAGGGTCGGCCGGAAGCGCTGGAAGCGCTGGAAGCGGCGGAGCCGCGGGCGGCCTCACCGATCCCGGCACCAAGGGCGACGGCGACATCACCATTGGTGGGACGTACAAGGCGAGCCCCGATCTCACGTCGAATGCGGGACCCGCGAGCAAGACGTTCAGCTTCTCCATGAGCTCGACCATGAGCATGTTCTACACGGGCATGGACGCGACCCTCACGACTCGCCAATCGTTCACGCGGAACATCACGGTGCACGTGCCAGCCAAGTACCGCGACGGAACCGCAGCGCCGTTCATGATAGTGACCGACGGTCCAGGCGGCATTGGCATCGGCAATCGCATGCGCGACGCGATCCGAAACCTGAGCCACGGCACCAATCCCGAGCGCACGCTGCCCCCGATCGTCCTCATCACCGTTGCGCACGGTGGTGGTGACAGCAAGGGCAGCCAGCGCGGCCTCGAGTACGACACGGTTTCTGATCGTTACGCCCGTTTCATCGACGAAGAGGTGCTTCCAGCAGTGCTCGCGCACGCCCCGCTGAAGACGGCCTATCCCAACTTCGCGCTCACCCAGGACCCGGAAGGCCGCGGCACCGTGGGCTGTAGCTCGGGCGGCGCTGCTGCCTTGACGATGGCCTGGTTCAAACCCGAGAAGTTCCGGCGCGTCATTGCCTATTCGGCCACTCTGGTCGACCAGCAAGACGACGACGCTCCAGAAGAGGCGATGTACCCGCTGGGAGCGTGGGATTATCATTCGGGCAAGGCGCTGGTCGCCAATAGCCCGATCAAACCGCTGCGCATCTTCATCAATGCCAACGAGAACGACAACGGCTCGACAAGGGCCGAGACCGATACGCACAACTGGGTTTCCGCGAACCGCCGCATGGCCGCTGCGCTGAAGGCCAAGGGCTACCACTATCGCTTCGTGTACGGCCTGGCAGCGGGGCACTGCGACGGGAAGGTCTATGACGCCGACCTGCCCGAGACGATGCTGTGGGTTTGGCGCGGGTACCCGCTAACAGCGCCCTGAGCTTCAGCCCCCGGTGCAGCGGCGTTTGGCGGGTACCAGCGGCAAAATCGTCCGCCGGTCTCTACGCCGTGTTCTGTCCCGAGCCGTTGGCGGTCGAGCCGCTTCGCGCCCGCCTGGCGCGCGAGGGAACGCTGCCGCTGCTGCAGTGTCGACACGCTCAAGCTGTGCAAGGAAGCATCCCCTCGGACGGCTGCTCGGGCTGTGCGCGTTCTTCGTGTGCGGGTGCGCCGTGGGCACTGCGCATTGCGAGGTGCAGCGCTTTGCGCTGATCGTTGGCAATCACCACGGCACGGCGCAGACGTCACCTCGCGTTACGCGCAAAGCGAGCCGCCAACGTGGCGCGGGTAAGCTGCAGGAGAGCGCTGTCACGGACGCCTCAGTCCGCGCCGCCAGCACGTTCGGCCTGCAGTTCTGAGGACTGAGCCGCAAAAAAACTTTGCGACCCTTTGAACGCTGCGGACCCCGGCGGGCACGGAGGGCTATTCAGAAACCTTTGCGATTCCTCGCGAGCTTGCCCTGGCGAGATCGAGGAGTCCTTTTGGGCGGCCACGTGCCGCGAGGGAGACGCTGGTGCATAAATCCATCTTGGGCCTGGTCGCGTGTGTGCTGTCGGTCGGTGCGTGTAACTTCGAGCATGTCGGGGAGGGGGACTGTATCGACGAGGAGGGGCCCGCTCAACCACCACCGCCGCGCGAGCCTGTCGGCAGCGGCGGACCGGGCGGCGCACCCAAAGAGCCCACGCCGCCCCCGCCGCCATGTGAAGACGAAAGCAACTGCGCGCCCGGCTTCAACTGCCATCTCGGTCGAGGCCAGTGTTTACCCGCCGCTGAGGAAACGTGCGGCGAGCTGAAGCAAGAAACGGAGTGCACCGAGCGGCGCGACTGCACGCCCGTGTACGCCGGAATCGGCTGCAGCTGCGGAGCGGATTGCGAGTGCGTGGGCGGCGAGCCTGGTTGCATCTGCCAGTCATTCGACTTCTTCGTCTGCATGCCCGCTGCCGACTGAAGGTGGCGCCGGCGCGACCGGCGCCTGAGCAAGCCGGGGCGGGGGGGCTTCGTCTTTGCGCCTCCGCGCCAGTCTACCGGCGCCGCGACGGCAACGCCGCGCTATAACCAGCTCGGCTTGCTGACTCTCGCCGTTCCGCGTTGTTCTGTCGCGCTGGTGACTGCCTGCTGGGTGCTCTTTGCTTGTCAGGAGTCCGCCAGCCGGGATAAGGCGTCGCCGCAGCGTGAGGCGTCGCCGCAGCCGCCGGCGGCCTCCTCGACGTTGCGAGCGGCGCCTGCGCAAGCGGTGGCGAGCTCCCCCCCGACCCCGCTCGAACCGAAGCCGCCGGATTCTCCCTGTCCGGCGGCGATGGCCCTGGTGCCGGGGGGCGAGTTCTGGGTCGGCTCG
>DASQDA010000257.1:0-10374 GCA_035634435.1 Polyangiaceae bacterium | reverse complement strand
CGCGGCACGGATGCCTTCCCAGGTCGCGCCGATCTTGATCAGCACGCGATCGCGCTCGACCCCAGCCTGTTGATAGAGCGCAATGAGCTCGCGGGCCTTGTTGAGGGTGCCCTCGGTGTCGAAGCTGTAGCTGGCATCGATCTCGGTCGAGACGCGGCCGGGAATGAGCTTGAGGATCTCGCAGCCGAAGTTGACGGCAAGCTTGTCCATGAACGCAGCAGTCTGCGCGGCCTTGTCGCCGTTCACGCGCTTGGAAGTGGCGAGCGCCTCGTCCACGAAGGCGCGGTACTGCGGCAGCTGCGCTGCCTTGAACAGCAATGACGGGTTCGTCGTCGCGTCCTGCGGTCGGTAATGCGCGATGGCTTCGATGTCGCCGGTATCCGCGACGACAATGGTGTGTTTCTTGAGCGACTCGAGTTGCGACGGCATGGCAATCCTCCTCATGGCCCGTCAAGGACGGTTCTTGCAGTACTGCATTGGAGCGTCCCACTAGCCGCGTCCCGCCGCAAGCCGGCCTCGTCTCGGCTGAGCGCCCACTCGCAAAAAAGCCATCGAGCGAGCAGCGGATGGTATGCTGAACACTTGCCGCGCCGAGCCCTCCAGCGTCTAACCACTCTATTGTCATGGCGCCGGGCTGGGCTTGCTCGGCTGTCTGCAGCCTCGATGTTGCTGCTCGGGTGCGCTAGCGCCGACCTCGAGCCGGGCACCGAACGCCCCTGCGCCTCACCCCTGCTGCCACAAAGCTGCCAAAAGCCCGCAACCGAGAGCCCGCCAGAAGAAGTGCTGCTCGAGGCGCTCTCGGCGCAGCTTGCGGCGGTCTTTTGCCAAGCCTCGGCCGATTGTTGCGAGCAGGCGAGTCGGACGCTCGATGTCGTCGAATGCGTGCGAGCGACCGAGGCGGCACACCTCGAGGAGTTCGCGTTCCTGGCGGCGCTTTCCGTGCGCTACGACGCCGCCGCTGCTGCGCGCTGCGTGCAAAGTCGAAAGGCGCTCTACGCCCGCTGCGACATGCCGAGCAGCGAGCAGACGGACGACCCCTGTGCGGACGTGTTCGTCGGCCAGCTGATGGCCGGTGCGGAGTGCGAGAGCGACATGGAATGCGCGCGCATCGAAGGCGCTCCAGCCATGTGCGAGCCGCTCGGTGGCTCCGCGTCTTCCGTGTGCCAGGCCCGCGCTCCGGCCGGCGCTCAGTGCGTCGGCGATATTTGTCAGGCGGGCCTCTACTGTGACCTCTTCAGCGCCAGCTGCCAGCCGCGCAAGCAGACGGGCGCGTGCCCGATCATCACGGCGTGCGCCGCAAGCGCCGCATGCTCGCCGCAATCACAGTGCGAGCCGCGGAAAGCGGTGGGCGAGCCCTGCCAGCTCTCCTTTCAGTGCGAGAGCGACTGGTGCAACGGCGACGTCTGCGAGAAGCCGCTTGGTAGTGCCGCGGCCTGTGACGGTTGAAAGCAGCGCCCGCGGCGCTCACTCCGCGCTACCGCGCAGCGGCGGTTGGGTGGGCATGGGGTGCAGGCCAGTCTTGGTGACCGGCGGTACGTACACACCCCAGATGTCCCGCACATAGCCGAGCACGGTGCGATCACTGGAGAAGCGACCCATGTTGGCGACGTTCAAGATCGATCGCCGCGTCCAGCCGGCCTTGTCCTGGTACGTTGCGGAGATGCTGCGTTGGCAGTGCATGTAGCTCAGGAAGTCGGCCAGCACCATGTACGTGTCGCCGCCCTGCAGCAGCGAGTCGACGATAGGACGGAAGCGCCCGGGCTCCTCGGGTGAAAACATCCCCCCTGCAACGGCGTCGAGCGCGGATCGCAGCAGCGGCTCGGCGTAGTAGATGTGCTGGGGATTGTACAAGCCCTCGCGCGCCTGGATCACTTGCTCCGCGCTCAGGCCGAACAGGAACATGTTGGTCTCGCCAACCGCGTCGCGGATCTCGATGTTCGCACCGTCGAGCGTGCCAATCGTGAGCGCGCCGTTCAAGGCGAACTTCATGTTGCCGGTGCCGGAGGCCTCCAACCCTGCCGTGGAGATCTGCTCGGAGACATCGGTCGCGGGGATGATGTGCTCGGCCAGCGTGACGCCGTAGTTCGGCACGAAGATCACGCGCAGATACTGGCGCATGGTGATGTCGTGATTGACCACCTGCGCCACGGAATTGATGAGGTGGATGATGCGCTTGGCCATGTCGTAGCCCGGCGCCGCCTTGCCCGAGAAGATGAAGGTGCGCGGCACGGGCTCGTAGGGCGGCTTCTGGCGATACTGCAAGTAGAGCGAGATCACGTGCAGGATGTTCAACAGCTGCCGTTTGTACTCGTGGAAGCGCTTGATCTGCGAGTCGACGAGGTGCGTCGGGTCGAGCTCGATGCCGAACTGGCGCTTGAGCAGATTGGCTAACCGTTCCTTGTTCTCGCGCTTGACGGCTTGCCAATCCTGCTGAAAGTCCGGATCCGACGCGTACGGGATCAAGCGTTCGAGCTGGTCGAGGTCCGTAACCCAGCCGTCGCCCAGGCGCGAGGTGATCAGTCGAGCGAGCCCCGGGTTGCACTTCAAGACCCAACGCCGTGGTGTGACACCGTTGGTCTGGTTGATGAACTTCGCGGGATCCATCTCGTAGAAGTCACGAAATAGGCGCTCGCGAATCAGGTGCGAATGCAGCGCCGATACACCGTTTACTTTGCTGCCGCCCACGATCGCGAGGTTTGCCATCCGCACCTGCTTTTCGGGGCCCTCCTCGATCAGCGACATGCGCGAGAGGCGGTCTTCCTCGCCAGGGAAGCGCTTGCGCGCTTCGGCCAAGAACCACTGATTGATTTCGTAGATGATCTGCAAGTGTCGAGGCAAGACGCGCTCCATCAACCACACCGGCCAGCGTTCGAGCGCCTCGGGCAGAATCGTGTGGTTGGTGTACGCACAGCAGCGACGCACCAGCGACCACGCGTGATCCCACGGCATCGCGTTTTCATCGACCAGCATCCGCATCAGCTCGGCGACGGCCAGGGCTGGATGCGTGTCGTTCATCTGAAAGATGGCTTGCTCGTGGAAATTGTAGAGGTCGGGGTAGTAGCGCAGGTGGCGCGAGAGCACGTCTTGCAGCGTCGCGGACACGAGGAAGTACTCCTGCTTCAGGCGCAGCTCTTTTCCAGCGGGCTGCTGGTCGTTGGGATAGAGCACGCGCGAGATGTTCTCCGTAGAGAACTTTTGCTCGACGGCGCGAATGTAGTCGCCGCGATTGAAGTACGAGATGTCGAAGTCGTGGGTGGCCTTGGCCGACCACAGGCGCAGCGTGTTCACGACGTTGTTGTGGTAGCCGGGGACGGGCACGTCGTACGCCATCGCCAGCACGTCGTCCGTATCGATCCACTCGTGCGTCAGCCGTCCGGAGCTGCCCGTGTACTGGATCACGCGTCCGCCAAAGCGCACCTTGTAGACGCGCTCGGGGCGCGCGATTTCCCAGGGGTTGCCATGCTGCAACCACTGATCGGGCGCTTCCGTCTGCACGCCACCGATCACGTCCTGGCGGAAGATGCCATAGTCGTAACGGATGCCGTAGCCGATACCGGCGATGCCAAGCGTCGCCATCGAGTCCAGGAAGCAGGCGGCGAGGCGTCCCAGACCGCCGTTGCCGAGACCCGCGTCCGGCTCCTGATCGAGCACCTTGGCCAAGTCGATGCCGAGGCCGCTCAGCGCTTCGCGCATCTCGCCGTGGATGCCCAGATTCATCAGGCCATCTTCGAGGAGGCGCCCAAGCAGGTACTCGAGCGAGAGGTAATACACGACCTTGGGCTGTTGCCGGTCACGCCGATGCCAGGTGCGCGTCCAGCGATCGAACATGCGGTCGCGGACCGTACGGGCCACCCCCATGAAGTGGTCGAGTGGCGTCGCAGCGCTCGGGTGCTTGCCCTGGCTGTGCTGGATGTGCCGGACGAAGCTCTCGCGCAGCGCGGCGGCGTCCAGAGCAAGCTCTTCGGTCGGAATATTGTATTTGCCCGATGTCACGATGCTGGTTTGATACCAATCCCCATCGCTGTTTACCAGCACGGTTCCCCAGATCCTCCAGTGCGACCGCATGCTTTCGCGGGTAGGGCCGCCCGGATCCCCTGAGGTTTCCAGCGCGTGCAGCTAGCCTTCGCTGGGATCGCGCGCTCAGGCCCGGCGTTGCAAGTGTGGCGGGAGCGTGCCGACTGCAAATTCCTCGAGACATCTTGCAGGCCGGTGTAGATCGCCCGCGCATGCCCACCGTGCCCCTGGGTCGCGTCTCCGGACGTACGCTCGAGACGCTCGTCACCGCCGTGCGCAAGACTCCCGCCCGCGCAGTGCTCGCCGGCATTATTCGTGCCGAGCTTGGCATCGACGCGCTACGGGCCTTGCCGCGGGAGCTTCGGGGACCCCTGCCCTTCAGTTATGCCCCAGTGCAGGCTCGCCCCAGCCATGCAAGGGCTTCGGCGGGCCTGCCGGCGCCCGAGCGTAAGGGAGTGCCCCGCTGTGCCGGCCAGCTCAGCGCCGCGTTTCGCGCAGGCTCGACCACACCGGAGCAAGTAGCGACACGGGCGCTCGCGCATGCCCGGCAGCTTGCTCGCCAGCAGCCGAGCCTCGGCCCACTGTGCGGCTACGACGACGCCCGCGCGCTCGCCGCGGCGCGTGAGAGCCACGCTCGCATCCTGAGCGGTCGCGCGCGCAGCGGTCTCGAAGGCGTGCCGCTCGCGATAAAGGAAGAGGTCAACCTCAGCGGCTTTCCAACACGCATGGGCTCGGGCTACGCGGGGCATCCGATTGCAGAGCACGACGCCGTCGCCGTGCAGCGGCTCCGCGCCGCCGGTGCGGTGATCCTCGGCCAGACGCCGATGACCGAGTTCGGACTGTCGCCGCTCGGTGCCAACACCAAGCGCCGCATGCCGCAGAACCCACACGACCCACGTCGGCTCGCGGGCGGTAGCTCGACGGGATCGGCGGTTGCCGTGGCCTGTGGAACCACCGCGCTCGCGCTGGGAGCGGACGGCGGGGGCTCGATCCGCATTCCCGCCGCGCACTGCGGCATCTTCGGGCTCAAGCCAACCTACGGGCGCATCCCCACCACGGGGCTAGGTTTGCCTTCCACCACTTCCGTGGTTCACCTGGGCCCGCTCGGGCTGAGCAGCAGCGATCTGGCAGTGTTCGTCGAGCTAGCCGCCGGGCAAGACGGGCTCGACGCGGCGGCAGCGCAAGCACCGCCGTTGCCACCCGATGAGCTTGGCCTCGCCTTGAGACGTGGAGTGCAAGGGTTGCGCATTGGCATCGAAGCCGACGAGTGGTCCCATGCCACTCCCACGATTCAACGCGCGGGCCGCGCAGCGCTCGACGCGCTGGTGCGCGCGGGCGCTACCTTGGTCGAAGTGAAATCCAGGCTCATGCCCTGGGCAGGCGCAATTGGCTACTTGACCATCGGCCTGGAGGGCCTGATTGGCCTCGCGCGCATCCGCGAGGAGCACATGGACGAGCTCGGCTCCGACGTTCAGCTGGTGCTTGCGGGGATGGACACGTTTCGGCCCGATGACTACCTGGATGCGCAGCGCTTGCGCGCCGCTCTGCGCGCCGAGGTAGCGCAGCTACTCACGGACGTGGACTTGCTGGCCTTACCGACCACCGGCCGAGGACCGTTGCTGGTGAAGGAGCGCGAAACTCAACTCGGTTTCATCGATCCCCAGGCGCTCGATGCCACCTGCCGCTTCGCCTTCCTTGGCAATGTGACGGGTTTACCCGCGGGGTCGGCGCCTGTCGGCGTGGACGAACAGGGTTTGCCCATCGGGCTCCAGCTCATCGGTGATGCCTGGGACGAGGCGTGCGTGCTGCAAGCGCTAGCGGAGCTGGAGCGCACCGGCGCGGCCAGCGTTCCGCGCTCCCCGCACGCGCTCGACTTGCTTATGTAGCGCTCCGCTCCGGTCTACGTGCCCGAGCTCAGAGCTGGCCGGCTTTGGCCTTGGCGAGCCACTCTTTGATTTCGCCCTCGATAACTCCCAGCGCGTGACCCTTGAAGGGACGGAGCAGAAACGGCACGTCGAGATCCATCTCGATGCTTTTGTCCTGCACCTCGAGCGAACCCGTCAGCGCCATGCCCTTCACCTTGAAAGAGATGTTGGCGCGATTGGGGGTCACCCAGTTGGCCTCCGGCGAGTAGCCAGCGAACTTCGCTTGGTAGCTCTTGAAGGCTTCCTCGGCGACCTTCTTTGCGCGCTCTTGCCCCAGATCGTGATTGACGACGTGCTTCATGGACTCGGTCGAGCTTGGCAAATCCTGACACTGTCTGCCACTGGAGAGGCGCGTGTGCGCTGCTTTCGGCCGAAGCCCCCGGGCGATGCGATTTGCCCCGCGAGGCCTCATTCCTTGCTTCGCGGCATGCCGCCGCCACGGTCGGGGTACCTAAGCGTCGCGCGGGGCTAGCCACACGTCCGTGTAGAGCCCGAAGTGGTCCGACGGCCAGACCGTTCCGCTCGCACCGGACTGCGGCTGATGAAACGCCAGCTCGGTGTGGCGGGGTTCTCCGCGCAACAGAGAATCGGGACCGCGCACGAAGATGTAGTCGATGCGCCGCGATGGCTCGCGGGCTCGCGCCGCGAAACCGTTGCTGCGATCGAAGGTGGTGCCTGGGGTGCCGTCACCGCCATACAACCACGCGTCCGCGAAGTAGACCGACTTGCCTTCATCGATTTTGAGCCCGCGCAGAAAACGCATCTCGTCGGAGTCTGGCTCGGCGTTGAAGTCGCCCAGCACCACCGGGGGCAAGTGCTCGCCCCTGACGGGCGCGAGCTCGAAGACGCGCTCCACGATGAAGCGCACCTGCTGCATGCGCACGAAGCCGTGGTGCAGCTTCCAGTTCAGGTGCGTGACGAACACCGGCAGCACACCGAGCGGCGTCTGCACCAACGCGGAAAGCAGCGAGCGCGTCTCGCCCGTGTCAGCACCGGGCAACGTGAAGGTGCGAACGTCGCTCAGCGGATAGCGGCTGAGCAGCGCGTTGCCGAGCTTCAGGCCGTGCGCATAATCGTTCGCCACCGCGTAGGCGACGGTGTAGGTGAGCCCCTCGGCGATCTCGGTGGCCTGACAGTTGCTCGACAGCGGCTCGCAACCCTCGAGCCCCGGGGGCGCGTAGCGCAGGACTTCCTGCAGGCCCAGAACGGCCGGCTGGAGTCGTTCAATCTCGCCGCGGATCAGGCGAAGGCGATCCGACCAGGGACCGGACTTGTTCCCGATGTTCAGGGTGGCGATCCGCAGGGTGCCCATGCCAGCGACTATAGTGCCTTCGCCAGGGGTGCACTCGTCCGGCGCGGCGCGGAGTGCGTCGGTAGAGGCAGCCGCCGTGCACGCTCGCGTTGCCCTGCCGAGTAGGGTCGCCTACCCTGCTTTCAGTCATGCTCGTGGGTATCGACTTCGGTGTCACGCACGTCAAAGCAGGCATCGTCGAAGGTGGCGAGGTGATCCGTTCCACCTCCGCCGCGACGCGCCCCGGAGCGAGCCCGGAGCAGACCTTGGACCTGCTTGCCAATACGGTGCTGGCCCTGACGCCCTACCCGGAAGCCGTGGGTGTGGCCATTCCGGGCGAGGTGGACGCTGACGGCCGTTGCTGGCGGCTCACCAATGTTCCGGGATTCGCAGGCGTGCACGTTGCTCAGCAGCTCTCCGAGCGGCTCGGAGGCTGCCCCATCGCAGTGGAGAACGAGGCCACCACGGCTGCATTCGGCGAACGCCTCTACGGGCATGGTCGCGAGCACCCCAGCTTTCTGATCGTCACGTTGGGCCTCGGCGTCGGCGCGGGCCTCGTGCTGGGGCACATGCTGTATCCCGGCGCGAATGGCTTCGCTGGGGAGTTCGGGCATTTGAAGATCGACCGCGCTGCCGACGCTCCGCTCTGTGGCTGCGGCCAGCGTGGCTGCGTCGAATCCTTCAGCGGCACCCGAGCCCTGTTTCGCAAGTTTCGCGAGTCAGGCGGCGCCGAAGTGGAGGACGTCCTGCCGATCGCCGTGAGCGCCCGCCGTGGAGAACGCCCCGGCCTCGACGTGTTCGCGATGCTCGGTGAGAGTCTGGGCTGCGGTCTATCGGCCGTACAGAACCTGCTGGATCTGAATGCCATCATCTTCACCGGTGAGGTGTGCGCAAGCTTCGACTTGTTCGAGCCGCATGTGCGGCGCATGCTGGTAGCGACCGCCTTTGCCCCGCCCCTCGCCGAGGTCCCGCTGATGCCGAGCGACCTGGGCGAGCGCGGCACGATCATCGGCGCCGCCTATCTGACGACGCTGTGAGCGGCGAGCGCGCCCGCGGATAACAGCATGCAGGCTATCGTCGTTCGCACCTCGGGAGGACCTGAAGAGCTGAGGCTGGAAGACGTCGCCGAGCCGGAGCCTTCCAGCCACCAGGTGTTGATCGACGTGCAAGCCTGCGGTGTGAACCGCGCCGACGTGCTTCAGCGGAGAGGCCTCTACCCACCGCCGCCCGGCGAGAGCTCCGTACTTGGTCTCGAATGCGCGGGCATCGTCAGCCGCGTGGGGCGCGAGGTCAGCGGGGTGCAGCCCGGCGATCGGGTGATGGCGCTGCTTGGCTCGGGAGGATACGCCGAGCGCGTGTGTGTGCACGAGCGCTTGCTGCTGCCGGTGCCGGAGAGCTTCTCGTTCGAGCAAGCGGCCGCCGTGCCCGAAGCCTTCCTCACGGCGCACGAGGCTCTGCTGCGGGTCGCCGAGCTTGCGCCCGGCGAGCGTGTGCTGATCCATGCGGGGGCGAGCGGCGTCGGCTCGGCGGCGGTGCAGATCGCCCGCGAGGTCGGCGCTTTCGTGCTGGCGACCACGCGCGGCCCCACCAAGCTCGAGCTTCTGCACCAGCTGGGTGTGCACCGCCCCATCGATGCGCTCGCTGAAGATTTCTCGGAGGTGACGCAGGCCGCAGCGCGCGGAGCGGGTGCGGACGTGATCGTCGACCTGGTCGGCGCTGCGTATGCAGAGCGAAACCACGCCGCGCTCGCCGTCGGGGGACGCTGGGTCGTCGTAGGACTGCTGGGAGGCTCGCGCGCCAGCATCGATTTCGCGCGGCTTCTCACGCGCCGTCAGACGCTGCGCGGCATCGTGATGCGCAGCCGGCCCCTACCGGAGAAGGCCGCCATCGTGAGCAGCTTCCGGCGCGACCTGTGGCCGTGGCTGCTCGAGGGAAGACTGCAGCCGCTGATCGATCGCGTCTACCCGCTGGCGGACGCGCGCGCCGCGCACGAGCGACTGGAAACCAACCTGAGCCAAGGAAAGATCGTGCTGCGCGTGCGTTGACGCCGCACCCCTCAGCCACCAAGGACGGCGCGTAAGCGCAGGAGCCCCGGCCCGGGTCGCACCCGCGCTTGACAAGCCAGCCGCGTATTCTCTCCCCCGAGCAGGTCGAGCAGCTCGGCCTCGCGGGCAGAGCTCGGCTCGAGCAAGTCGGCACCCTCGAGCACCTCGACGTGGCACGTGCCGCAGGTCGCCGAACGACAAGAGAACGGAATAGGTGCGATCGTCTCGTCGCAGATGTCGAGCAAGTCACCGCCGTCCGGCGCTTCGACGCGTTTGGGGCGCCCGATGGCATTCGCGATGAACTCGATGGTGGGCACGGCGCCACGCCGCTTAGCGCCGCCCTCGAGCCGCCGCAACTTTGGCGCAGAAAGTCGGCTCGTTACCCACATGTTGGCGGGGTTCGCACCCTTGCTCACAGCCCGTCCCCGAGGCGCGGCTCGGATGGCTCAAATCGAGCACCGGTGACCGGGGGCGACATACCCGCTCGTCAGCTTTTGTGGTTTGATTCCGGGGTTGATGGACGACGAGCTCGACCTCTTCGGCTGGGTCGGCGCCACCGTCGATGGGAAGTACCGCGTCGACGCCGTGGTCGGCCGTGGTGGTTTCGGCGTGGTGTATCGAGCCCACCACCTGGGATTCGACCAGACCGTCGCGCTCAAGTGCTTGCGGTTGCCGAAGACGCTAGCGGGACCCGAGCGCGAGCGCTTTCAGGAGACGTTTTTGGCTGAGGGCCGGCTGCTGCACCAGCTGTCGCGGGCAACCGCGGGCATCGTTCAGGCTCTGGATATGGGTGCCGCCGTGTCACCCAACAAACACTGGACGCCCTACTTGGTGCTCGAATGGTTGCAGGGCCGTCCCCTCGACCGCGACCTTCTCGAACGCCGAAACGCGGGCTTTAGCGGGCGCACGTTGCCCGAGGCGCTGCGCATGTTGAGCACCGCCGCGCGCGCTCTGGCGGTCGCTCACGAACAGGGCGTTGCGCACCGCGACATCAAGCCTGCCAACTTGTTCCTGACCAACATCGGCGGACAGACGGTGTTGAAGGTGCTCGACTTCGGCATCGCCAAGGTGATGGCCGAGTCCGAAAGCGTCACGCGGG
>DASQDA010000256.1:0-3203 GCA_035634435.1 Polyangiaceae bacterium | reverse complement strand
GCGACCTGGGAAGGCATCCGTGCCGCGGAGAAGCTGGAGCAAGAGGGCATCCACTGCAACATGACCCTGCTCTTCAGCTTTGCCCAAGCGGTCGCCTGCGCCGAAGCCAAGGTCACGCTCATCTCACCGTTCGTGGGGCGCATCTACGATTGGTACAAGAAATCCAAGGGCGTGAGTGACATCCCCGTCCACGAAGATCCCGGCGTTGCCAGCGTGGTGCGCACCTACCAGTACTACAAGAAGTATGGTTATTCGACCCAGGTCATGGGGGCGAGCTTTCGCAAGGTGGAGCAGATCGTCGAGCTCTGCGGCTGCGACTTGCTGACCATCAGCACCGATCTGCTCGCGAAGCTCGACGCCGCGCAGGGCGAGCTTTCGCCGAAGCTCAATCCCGAGGCTGCCAAGGCCGCCGATTTGCCCAAGGTTCACCTGGACGAGAAGACCTACCGCTTCGAGCACAACCAGGACGCAATGGCTGTCGAGAAGCTGAGCGAAGGTATTCGCTCCTTCTACAGCGACGCTCGTAAGCTCGAGGCATGGGCGGACGGGACGGTTTCCAAAGCCAACGCCGCTTGAGGTCGTCGCGACAGGACATGCGGGGCCTTACCCTCACGGGTGTGGATGCTATCGTCCCGGGCCCCGTGTATCGCCTGCTGGTCAAACCTATCCTTTTTCTGTTCCCGGCCGAGCTCGCGCATCACATAGCTTTCGGCGCCCTGCGCTGCCTGATGGCGTTTCCGTGGCTTCAGGCTCGCTGCCGACGCGCCGCTTTCTCGGACCCGCGCTTGCGGGTGCGCGCGCTGGGGTTGGAGTTTCCAAGCCCCATCCTGCTCGCGGCGGGCTTCGACAAGGACGCGCGTGGGTTCGACGCCTTGGGGGCGCTCGGCTTCGGCGCGGTGGAAGTCGGCACGCTGACGGCAGCCGGGCAAGCCGGCAATCCCAAGCCGCGCCTGTTTCGCCTCCCCGGTGACCGCGCGCTCATCAACCGCATGGGCTTCAACAATGAAGGTGCGGCAGCTGCGGCGCGACGCCTATCCCGGCCGCACCACACGCTGGTGGGCGTGAACATCGGCAAGACGAAAGCGGCAGGCGAGAGTGATGCCATCCACGACTACGTGCAGAGCAGCGAGCTCTTGGGAGCGGTTGCCGACTACTTCGTCGTCAATGTGAGCTCGCCCAACACTCCCGGCCTGCGCGGGCTGCAGGCAGCGCACAAGCTGCGGCCCTTGTTGATTGCCGTGCGCGACGGCTTGCGGCGAGCCCGCCCCGAGCGACCACCCGCTTTGCTCGTCAAGATCGCTCCGGATCTCGCCGACGAGAGCATTGACGAGCTGGCGGACCTTGCGCTCGAGCTCGGCCTGGACGGCATCATCGCGACTAATACAACGGTGTCGCGCCTGTCGCTGAACACGCCGGAGGGCCACGTCACTGCGCTGGGAGCGGGGGGCCTTTCGGGCGCGCCATTGCGCGGTCGCGCGCTCGCCGTTCTCCGGCGGCTGCGCCAGCGTGTGGGCGATCGGCTGGTGTTGATCGCCGCAGGCGGCATCGAGACCGCCGAGGACGCTTGGGAGCGCATCAGCGCGGGAGCGACGCTCGTCCAGGTCTACACGGCGTTCGTCTACCAGGGCCCGCTCTTGCCGACACGTTTGGCGCGCGGATTGGGGCAGCGTCTGGAGTCCGCCGGTCTGTCTCGCATCGAAGAGGCGGTGGGCATCAGCGCCCGCTGAGCGCACGCTCTCAGGCCTCACCGCAACACCGGGGAGCTCGGCCGTCACGCGCCCCTCGGCGGATAGGAGACGCCCCGGGCTGTAGACGGACCAACTTCCTGCTGATCGGGCGCCAGGGCTGAAAACGGAGCCGCGTGCTCTGTCTCCGATGCTATTTTGCGCTCTGGCGATATCACGTGGACAGCCATGTTCCTGACGGGCTGAACTCCGCCGCTACCCGCTACCGCGGTTCGCGGGAGTGCTCCTCTGCTGCTCACCAGCGCGGTCAGTCGTGTGTTGAAGCGGCATGCGCGATGCCAACTCTTGCGCGGCGTGTGCCGAGCGGGGGAGCTTCGGCTCCGCATCGCGCGGCTCGGGCAACGCGCTCGGGAACCGCCAGGACCACGGGAATTTAGCCAGGAAAACGCTGATGCAGCCGTGAGTCGCAACAAGAATGCCACGATATGCGCGCGCCTGGATGAGCTAACCTTCCGGCGCATGTACAAGCTCTTATTGGCAATCGGTATTCTTAGCTTCACGGCGTGTTCAGGGGACGACGAGGAGAGTCCGACCAGGACGCGCCAAATGTTCTGTGCAGAGTGGGGGAAAGCAGCGTGCTCGGAGGAAACCCAGTCGATCTGCCAGGCGGCAAGCGCCGAAGATTGCATTCGCAGTCAGGAGGACTTCTGCTTGCAACTGCCACTGGAGGGCTATGTCGATGAGCGTGCAGACGTTTGCTTGCGCGCAGTCGCTGCGGCCTACGCTGACGCCGACCTCGACGCCCAGGAGCTACGCACCGTGATGTACTTGGATGCTCCCTGCGATCAGCTCGTTCGGGGACCGCAGGACGTCGGGGAGAGCTGCATGAGCAACCTGGACTGCGATGCTCCAGCAGGTAAGGAATGCGTCATCAAAGGGACCGCGTCGAGTGGCACGTGTCAGGTGCCCGAAGTCGTCGCAGCTGGGAAGACTTGCACCAAGGCCCAACAGGTGTGCGACGCGGAAAACTACTGCAACGGGGACAACTGCGTCGAATTCAAGGAGCTCGGCGCTACCTGTATCGCGAACGCGGAGTGCGGCCCCGAAGCGTCGTGCGACCAGTCCGCTCTTGGCGGCGGAACCTGTACTGCGAAGCGGGAAGTGAGCGCTGACTGCACCGAACACACCGAGTGCAAATCCGGTGTGTGTTTCGAGTTCACCGACGGGCCGCGCTGCACGACGCGCCTGCGGCTGTCCCGCTCCGAGCCCTTCTGCAACAATCTCCGCTGACGCTGTCGCTCGCCAGGGTGCAGTCGCTCTGCCCTCGTCCTGCGTAACATCCGTGATCTCACCCTCGGGGCTACCTGCCCCGATGGGGCGCCTGGGTTAGCCGGAGCGCGGCGGGGCGGCGAGCTGGGAGGAACCGCTTGGCGCGCGGAGGATGAAAAAATACGCGCTGCCGGCGCGAGTGTTTGCGCGGGACGTTTCGCGCCGCGGGCGCTTTCACAAACACGAGGG
>DASQDA010000255.1:0-4151 GCA_035634435.1 Polyangiaceae bacterium | reverse complement strand
TCCTCAGGATCCCGCACCAACGTTCCGCAGACGACCGTCACGTCCGGGTGAGTAGCGAGCCCAGTCTCGCGCACACGCACTCTCAGATCGGAAGTGAAAACTCGGCACGGCTTGCCCGCAAGCTGCGTCCCAAGGAGCTGGATGATGTTCGCTGCGATGCCGCTATGCTCGGGCGAACCGCCCGACATGGCGTAGATAGCGCCCGCAAAAAACTCGTAACGAACCTCGGAGCTCGTATCAATCTCGACGTATTCGCGAAAGGTATACGTGCGCTGAGCCGCCGGTGATGACATCCGCGCAAGGATAGCATCGGACAGACGCAACCGGCGGCTCGACACCCGCTCGCGGCCCCCCTCCGTGGGCATTTCGTCCACGATTACCGCTCTTCGAGCAGCAGCTGAGGCGCTCGCTGAATCGTCCTGGAATCGTCCACGACGCGTACCCAGACGCCGCCAACGGTAGCGAACTGGACCACGAACCGCCGGTTTCGCTACATCTCGCAGCATCTCGATACACGCCAACCGGATTTAGGTTCCGCCGTCGCAAGGCGCGGGGTTCAAGTCCCTCCTCGTGCACCGTTCCGGGGACTTCGTCCCGGCCCCGCTGAAGTGAGTTCAGCGGGGCCCCACGCCTGACTTTTGGGTCCCTAGCCCAAAGCAAACGACGTAGGAAGGCTTCCCGAGCGAGCCGATTCCGACGCCGCAGCGAAATCCGCTCCGCACGTGGACCTCCCGGGGGCATGTCGCGGGTCCTTCGAGGACGCGCTACCATGCACCCAATGCGAGTCGCGATCGAACTCACGGAAGCTCAAGCGGACGAGTTGCGTGCGCGCGCGAAGCGCTTGGGGCTAGCGCCGGAAGAACTAGCGAGCGCGGCTGTCGCGGAACTGCTCAGCGAGCCCGAGTCCGACTTCGAGCAGGCCGCCCGAAAAGTGCTCACGAAGAACGCTGAGTTGTACCGCCGGCTCGCGAGATGAGATACCTCGCTCTGGCCGAGGCGCTCGAACTTCACCACAGGCTGAGCGAGACCTCGGGCGGAACGCACGGCTTACGTGATCTTGGCCTTCTCGAGTCCGCGCTTGCACAACCTCGGCTGACATTCGATGGCGAGGAGCTGTACTCGGATGCGTTCGCGAAGGCGGCGGCGTTGGCCTTCTCGTTGATTCAGAATCACGTATTTCTCGACGGCAACACGCGCGTCGGGCACGCCGCCATGGAAACGTTTCTGATGCTGGACGGCTACCAGATTGCGGCGCACGTTGACGAGCAGGAAGGAATCGTTTTGGCCGTTGCGTCGGGGCTGTGCTCACGAGCAGAGCTCACGGATTGTTGCGGAGCAAGTGCGTGCAGCTTGGCAGCGGGTGAACATACTGCCCCAGGCCCGGACTTAGCGGCTCAGACGGATCCGTCGGTGCATTCCCCGATCAACGGCAGCACGCCTCCAGGACAACTGGCACATCCCGCTTCGCGAGCCGTTCGCGATGACATAGGGTGGGGGACGCTCCAGTGGACGATTTACGCGCCGGGAACCCATGGGCGCTGCCGGACGCCTGACTTCGGCGCGACGCCTCGCGTAGTGGCAGCTCATGCCGACTAGGCGAAAGCCTGAGCTGTCACGGGAATTACGCTGCACGCACCGCTACACGGAGGTGGCCGTCGGGAGGGCCAGGGCACGTGCTAGAATCGCCGGCGTGGCTACCGGCACTAACAGCGACGATCTTCTTACGGCTATCCGCAGCTTACCTCTGCCTGATCGCTCGAGACTCGTAGAACGCGTCGTCCACGCAGCCGCAGAACAGTCCGAAGGCGCAAACCGCTCCCAGCACTCGCCGATCCTGGGCCTGTTCGCGGATGAGCCTGGCTTGATGGACGAGGTTTGTGAGTCCGCTATGGAGTCCCGTGAACGCGATCCGGCAGAGGCTTGAGCCTCGGTTCCCGTGCAGGTACCGCTCGTACTTCCCATGTCCGTCGAACTTGCGCTGACCACCCCCGCGTTGCTCTTCCCCGCGATCTCCCTGCTCTTGCTCGCCTACACCAATCGCTTCTTGGTGCTCGCCCAGCTCATCCGCCAACTTCACGGGAGTCATCGCGAAGGCGTCGAGCATTCCGTGCTCCGCCAGATCGAGAACTTGCGCAAACGCGTGCGTCTCATGAAGATCATGCAAGAGCTCGGCGTCCTTGCCTTCATCCTATGCAGCATGTCGATGGGCGCCATCTTTCTGACGCAAAGTACACTCGGTCGCCTGTTTTTCGGTGCAAGCCTGCTCTGCTTGCTTAGCTCGTTGCTTGTCTCACTGTACGAGGTCAGCCTGTCAACGGGGGCGCTCGAGCTCGAGCTCTCGGATCTCGAACGCTGATTTCAGCCCTAACTCGGCGCCAGATCGTGGGTCACCTGAATCCGGCTAGTCTCGAGCCCCCTGCTCGGAGGCGTCGGCCAGCTTCTCAGCCGCCCCTTGGCGCTTTGAAACTTTCGCCGGCAGCGCTAGCCGACGTACGCTCGTGGCGCGATGGACCGGTTCGAGCTTGCGACCTTTAACTTGAACCTGCTGGTTGCCCTCGATGCGCTACTCGGAGAGCGCAGTGTGAGCGCGGCAGCCAAGCGGACGCGCGTGACCCCGTCGGCGATGAGCCACTCGCTGGCGGAGCTGCGTGCGCTGCTCGACGATCCCCTGCTGGTGCGTTCGGGGCGGGGGATGGTGCTGACGCCGCGCGCAGAGGATCTCGGTCCGCCCCTGCGCAAGCTGCTGCTGGACGCCAAGCGCCTGCTTGCCGGCGGCACGACTTTCGATCCGGCGACGGCGCAACGCCGCTTCGTCATTGCCGCACCCGACTTCTTGGCGACGCTGCTCTTACCCCCGCTGCTCGCAGCGATCACGCGCGAAGCGCCTGGGGTCGTGCTCGACGTGGTGCCAAGCACGCGGCGCGGCAACGCGTGGTTGCTGGAGACCGGTGAGCTAGACCTCGCGCTTGGCGCGATCGTCGATCACTCCGCAGCCATTCGGCGCATGGACCTGTGCACCGAGGGTTTCGCGTGTGCGGCCCGCAAGGGACACCCGGTCGTGCGCGGCAAGCTAGACCTGCGCGCCTACGTCGAAACACCCCACCTCGTGATCACGCTCGGCGACGACGCGGCGCCGACCTGGATCGACCAGGCTCTCGCAAAGCTCGGCGAGCAGCGCCGCGTGGCGGTGCGGGTGCGCTACTTCATGGCTGCCCCCCTCGTCATCTCGCAGTCCGATCTGTTGCTGACCGGCCCGAGTATGCTGATTCGCTACTTCGCGCGCCTCGTGCCCTTGCAGGTGCTGGCGCCGCCCCTGGATTTGCCAACCTACCCTGAAGAAGCCTATTGGCACGAACGCTTCGACGACGATCCAGCACACGTTTGGCTGCGCCAGCTGGTGAAGAGGACCTCCCGCGACTTCGGCATGGCCGAGAAGCCTCGCAAGCGGAGTTTCTGACCTGAGCGCGCTTCAACTCTGGTTGAGCATCGGTCAGCACGCGCCAGCGCTTTTGGCTTTAGGGTCTGGCTCGTCGGCAACAGCACCGACAGGAAGCAGCAGCCATGAGCACCCAGCAGACGTTCGATGCCGTGAAGTACAAGACCACGACCCGCGACCAATGGGAGGCAGCGGCCGAAGCCTGGCACCGCTGGGCGCCCACGCTCCGAAAGTGGCTCGGCCCCGCCACCGACCGGATGCTGGATCTGGCGGGCGTGGCCTCTGGCGCGCGGGTGCTCGACGTGGCCGCGGGCGCGGGCGACCAGACCCTGCAGATTGCGAGCCGTGTCGGCCCCGCTGGCCGTGTTCTCGCCACCGACATCTCACCTGCAATTCTGGCGTTTGCGGCGGCTGCCTCCGAGCGCGCCGGCTTTGGCCACGTCACCACGCGCGCAATGGACGGCGAGCAGCTCGAGCTCGAGGATGCGACGTTCGACGTCGTCGTCTCACGCGTGGGATTGATCTACTTTCCCGACCAGCAGCGAGCGCTGAGCGAGATGCGCCGCGTGCTCGTCCCGGGCGGCCGCGTCGCCGCAATCGTCTATTCGACACCCGCACGAAACGGCTTCTTCAGCGCGCCGGTCGCAGTCGTTCGCCGGCACGCTCAGCTCGGGGCGCCGGTAGCTGGTCAACCTGGTCCCGTCAGCCTCGGTGG
>DASQDA010000254.1:0-12138 GCA_035634435.1 Polyangiaceae bacterium | reverse complement strand
CTTGCCGCTCGAGCGGGTGCTCGAGGTCATTGCCGCGTCTGGCTTCGCCTCGCCCTATTACGCTTTCAAAGGGCGCGCCGTCGTCGAGCGCGACTTCGCTACGCACTTCTCGGTCGACCTTCTCGTCAAAGACCAGAGCTTGATGCTGCAGGAGGCGGCCCAGCAGAAAACACCCAAGCCCGGCCTGGCCGCCATCCGCGAAGTCTTTCAAGCGGAGCGCGCACAAGGCCTCGGCGAGCGTGATATCAGCGCCGTTTTTCAAGCCCTCGAACGCGCCGCCGGCTCAAAGACATAGTCTGGCGCTCGGGCCCGGAGTTGCGCGCACTGGCTTGGCGTGGGGGAGGGGCGCTCCGCGAGGGTCGGACCTCCGCCTTCGGTCCGGTTCCCCTGGGACAGAGCACTAGTTGCGCGTGCAAATGGTTTGACGGGCTGAGAAAGGTACTTGGCCGCCTTCCGCTTTGCCTCGGAGCTTCGCAACGCTTCGGGTCACTTCAGAGTACGCACTTTTCGCGGAAGCTCGTGTGTGCGGCTCCGACAAGCGCCTACGGCGGCGCTGCAATCGGGCGAGCTCGACCGCCGTCCACTGAAGAAAGCGACGCAATTGGACGTGACACTTTGGTCATGGAGCGTCGCGCGCTGTCTCGAAGCGTCAAAGTCGTGGCTCGTGCCCTCTGGCTCTCTTCGGCAGCGTGCACACTGATGCTCGGCTGCAGTGACGACGGCGCGGAAGAAGCCGACGGCTCTGCAGAAGCCGGTGCGGCAGGCCGAGGTGGGATGTCGGGCAAGGGCGGCAACGGTGGCAGGGCCGGGGGAGGCATGTCCGCCGCCGGAGGTCGTCCCGCGGTTCCGCCGCCTGCTGCGTCCGAGAGCTGCAGCACCCTCGCACCCACCTATGCTGGCGGCGCATGTACCAGCGTTTGCGCCGCCGTGCGGTGCCAGTGCGATCCGTTCGCGTCGAGCTACATCGCCTGTCACGCGACGCGCGGTTGTCTCACAGCGGTCGACTGCAGCGTCGCCTGCGAGCGCGACCTGGCTGACGTCGTGGAATGCGTGGCGGACTACGCGCCCTGCGAGGCAGACGCGGATTGCGGCGGCGGGCGCTGCCTTCGCGCGAATGGGGCCGCCGCGGGCGACTGCGCCGCGGGAACGCCGGGATCGGCCTGTATCGACGACCGCGATTGCGCCGCCGCCACCTGTGTCGCCATCGCGCTCGACGGGCAGCGTCGCTGCCAGAGCGGCGAAAGCGGGGCCGTGTGCAACGCGCAGGCAGACTGTGCCACGGGGCTGACGTGCCTCTTGCCGCCCACCTCGTTCGTCGGCTCTTGCGCGGACGGCACCGAAGGCTCGGCGTGCCTCGTCGCGAAGGACTGCGAAAGCGGCATTTGCGTGCGCGACGAGGATTCGAGCGCGCTGGGCGTCTGCGGCGATGGCGCGCCCGACTCCTCCTGCAGCAGCGCGAGCGAGTGTACGAGCGGCTTCTGCAGCAAGGCGTCGCCAAGCTCCGGTCGAGGCACGTGCACCGACGGCGGCGCTGGCAGCGCTTGCTCGGCCGCTGATCAATGTGCGCCGGGATTCAAGTGCGCGATGGGCACCTTCGGTGGTCAATGCACCTCGGGTGCGGTGGGACAGCACTGTGCCGCGGATAACGACTGCGTGAGCGGCGTTTGCGCCAAGGACTCCTTTGCGAGCTACTGCACGGAGGGCAAGCTTCGCCAGCCGTGCACCGACAACGACCAATGCGCGTCCGGACACTGCGTGCGAAACTTCAGCTCGGAGGGCCCGACCCGGCAGTGTACCGCCGGGGCCGTGGGGACGCCCTGCGATTCGGGAGATGATGGCGACTGCGCCAATGCGCGCTGTGCGCAGGATTCGGCGGGCGCGGGCTGGACCTGCAGCGCCGGCGCCGTCGGCGACCGCTGCAGCAAGGCCGCGCATTGCGTGGCGAGCGAGTGTGTCCTTGCCACGGCGACGGACACCGGCGGCACGTGCAGCGATGGTGCCAACGGCGCGGCCTGCGCCAGCGACGCACACTGCGACTCCTCTCGCTGCGTCGTGCGTTCGGGCTACGAGGACGGTACCTGCACGAGCGGCGCGGACGCGGCCCTGTGCGTCGCAAACGCCGACTGCGCCTCCGAGCGCTGCGCTTTCAGCACCGGAAATGGCTCCGGCATGTGCACCACCGGAGCCATCGCCGCACTGTGTACCGAAGACGACGACTGCACGTCACAGCTCTGCGCTTTCGAGTCGGGGAACAGCTATGGCCGCTGCACGGACGGCCTGCTGGGAAGCGCCTGCGTTGCCGCCAACGACTGCACGGAGGGCACCTGTGCGTATTCCACCGGTCTCGGCCGCGGCGAGTGCACGGATCGCGCCGTGGGCTCCTTTTGCGTGCAGCCGCAACACTGCGTGTCGGGGTTCTGCCACACCGGCGGCAACAGTGCGGGCAAGTGCACGACGGGTGCCGCGGGGCAGCGATGTTACCGGGCGCAGGACTGCGCTTCTGCCATGTGTGTCGCCAGTCGCTGCAGTTAGCTGCGCGCCACACGGTTCCGACGGTGCCCTGGCGCGCCGGAAAAAGTATGGCGGGTGCAACGCAGTTTTTCGCGCTTCGAGAGAGAGCTCAGGGGCTCAGGGGCTCAGTCGTTCCTGGGCCGCCTCCCGGCAGCTCGCTTGCGCAGGTGTGTGGACCCGTTGGGCCGTGCGGCGCTGGCGCGGCTGCTGCGGCGTGGTGGGGGCGCCATGTGGCCTCGCGGTCCGCTGAGGAGAGCAGCGCGCTCGGTCCCTCGAGGCGCCCGCATTCGAAAGCCTACCCGAGCACCGCGCGGGCTCGGTGCGGTCGTGTGGTGGGCTCCGTGTCGTCGTGTGGGTGGAGGGCCGCCTGCTCAGGGCGCGCGCTGGCAATCGGGGCAACCGGGCGCAAACCAGCCGGCGAAGCTCGGGCCGAGAGCGCCGCTCGTCACGCGGACGCTCGCTTCTGCGCCGGGGCTGTCCACGGCGTAGACGCTGTCGTCGGCTTCGATGTCGCCCGCGAGCTCGAAGCGGCACGCGTCGAAGGAGATGCGGCCAGGCGGCGCGGGTGGGCTCACGTCCACCGAGGTCCAGTCGATCAGCACGGTCGCGAGCTGTCGCTGCGCTTCGGTGGTGGGCACGGTCACCTCTTCGGTGCCCTCCGAGTCGTTTTCCGAGACACGCAGGGTCGTGTTCCGGAGCTGCACGTCCAGGAACGGACCCCAGTAGTTGTGCGCGTTGCTGCGGATTCCCGTGGTGATGACGGAGTCCGCGATGCTGACGCTGGACTCGAGCGCCACCAGGCGGAAGGGGGCCTTCGTCATCACCAGGCGCTGAACGGTCACGCGCGAGCCATCTCTGACGTCGAGCTCCACGTCCCCGCTTTCGAGTCGCACGTCTTCGAGCTCCACGTCCAGGCGTCGCGTGCCGCCGTAGCCGCGCGTGCCGACGTCGAACCACAGACCGCTCGTGCCGGAGGTGGCCGAGACGTCCACCTCGCGCAGGCGCACGCGCGTTGCGCCCCCGCGCACGCTCAGCATGTCGCGCCAGAGATCGTTGCCTTGCACGCGGCACAGCGTGGCGTCCACGTTGGTGTTGAGGTTGATGCCGTCGCCGGTGCTCTCGTTCACGCTGACGCTCTCCAGCGTGAGCAGCGCCCGCCCCGCCGATGCAGGGTCGCCGCGGACAGCGATCAAGTGAGCGTGCTCGCGCTCGTAGCCGCGGTAGGCGCCTTGCCGCTCGCGGCGACCGTTGAGGCCGAGCTTCTCGATCAGTGTGGGCATGCTGTCGGACGCGGCGGCGTGCTCGAGCGTGAGCGTCTGCGCGCGGACGGGGGCGTCGGCGGGGCGATAGAGCGCCGCTCCGGCGCCCGACAGCGTGGTGCCCGCTGGCACCACTACACCCGTGATCTCATAGTTGCCAGGCGCAAGCACGACGACGCCGCGCCCGCTTTGCCCGGAAGCGTCGAGCGCGCGCTGCAGCGCGGCGCTCTGGTCGAATGCCTGGTTGGGCTGCAATCCGAACGAGGAGGCTTCGAGCAGCGCGGTGCGGTCGTCGTCTTCGATTTCGATGATGAGCTCGGCCGGCTCGGGCAGCTGTAGACCGGTGGCGCTGCTGAACACCAGCTTCAGCCGCTCGTCCGTCTCGGCCAGCCTGTCGTCCTCCACCCAGAGCTCGGCAACCGCCTCGCTTTGTCCTGCCTCCCACACCAAAGTTCCGGCCGCGCTCTGGAAATCTGGCGTTTGACAGCCGCTCTGAGCGCCGAGCTCGACTGCGCGGTAGTCGAGGAGAATGGGCGCAGTGGCGGGTCGATTGAGCCGAAGGGGGATGCTGATGAGGCCGGCATTCTCCGCGACCGACACGGGCTCCGCCGCGAGTGACAGCGCGACCATCTCGAACACACCGTCCTCGACGGGGCTGCAGCCGAGCGTCCAGCAGACGGCGCCCGCCAGCGCTAGGGCCCACCGGCTGCTCGGAGGCGCGCCGCCAACGCCCGTGGGCGTCACTCCAGCTCCGCCAGGCGCTTGCGCAACGCGGGCGCCTGAAATCCATTCGGGTAACGAGCCAGGTAGCGGCCGATGGTCTGCCTCTCTTCCGTCTTGCGGCCGAGGGCGCGGAGAGCGCGGACCTTGCCATGCAACGCCTCGGGCTCGAGCGATCCGCCCTGTCGCAAGTAGGCGTTGAAACGCGTGAGGGCTTGCTGCGGAGCGTTCGCGTCCGCCTCGAGATTGCCCAGCACGACCAGAACGGCGGCGGTGCTGGGACCCGGGTAACGCGAGAGCAGCTCGCGGTAGAGACTCCTGGCAGCCTTCGCGTTGCCAAGCCCGGCCTCTTTGCGTGCGGCGGCGAGGAGCGCCTCACGGCTCGGTGCGGCGCCTTGCGGCGCGGGGCTGGCGCTCCGGCCCGCAGCCGTGCGGTTGCCCGAAGTGCGGTCGCCCGAAGGGGCATTGCTGGTCCGCTCGGGAGCGACGACCGCGTCCGCGCCCAGCGGGCCAGGCGCGTCCGTGTCGAGCCAGCGGAGCCAGCGCCGCTCGTGGTCACTGGCGATCGTGAGGTGCTCGAGGGGCTTTCCCGCGCCGGGAATGCGCGCTTGCTGCAACGTGGCCAGCAGCACGTGCTCCGTGCCGTTGCGCACGTCGACGTGGCCACGCAAAACGGTGACCTCCGTGGAGGCATCCCCCTGCCGCCGCTCGAGCGCGAAGATGGTGCCGCGGGCAGTCGCGACCACGTCACCCGCTGACAGCGCGAACAAATGGCCCGGTGGTCGGCTGGTCAGCGAGGCAATGCTCGAACCGCGCGTGACCTCGACGCGGATGTTGGCGGCGTCGAGCGAGGCAAGCAACAGCTCGGAGTGGTTAGCCAGGCAAACGCGTACCGAGGTGTCGAGCACGAGGCACGCCGAGCCATTGCCCGTGCTCACGATTTGCCCCTGGGTTAGCGGCAGGGACGGCGTCAGCTTCTGACGGGTCGGAGTGGAGACATCGCCGGACCATGAAGCCAGCTGGCAGCTGACCTGCGCTCGCGACGGCCGGAGCGACGGGTTCACCGGTTGCGGCACGGGGGTGCGCGTGGTCTGCAGCGCCAGCAGGAGCACCGCCGCAGCCGCTGCGCTCAACGCCGCCCATGCAGGGACCGCGTGGCGCAGCCGAGTCGCCGGAAAAGTGGCTGATTCGACGAGCTGCAAGGCCGGAGCGCGGGATTGCCTCAGCGTCTCCAGAGCGCGGGTGGCAAAGCGCGCATCGTCGTCGCGCTGGGAGAACGAGCTGTCTCGCAACCAGCTCTGTGCGCGCGCATAGAGCTCGAGCTCTGCTGCCGCAACGTCGTCTCTGGCCGCGAGCTCGAGGCGCTCGCGCTGCTCGTCCGCGGAGAGTGTCTCACCGGCGACCCAGCGCTCCTGCAGCTCGTCGAAGCGACGCTGGAGGCGGTTCATGGGTGCCCCCCGCCACCGTGACGGCTCTGCCGCTCGAGCACTTGCCGCAGCACTTTACGCGCGCTGATGAGTCGGTTCTTCACGGTGCCGCGCGGCGTGCCGGTAAGCTCCGCGATCTCGCTGACCGTGTACTCGAGCATATGACGCAGTACGAAAGCTTCGCGTTGGGTCACGGAGAGCCGCCGCAGCATGTCTTCGATGTTTCCCTCTATCGGGTAGGACCGAGCGTCCTGTCCCCAGGGTAGGCGTTCGGGAATCAGCCAGCGCCGCAGGATGCCTTTGCGTCGCCGCTCGCGTTTCGCGTGCTGGAGCGCCACCCGGACGGCGATCCGATCGGCCCAATGCTCCAACGTTTCGGTGTCATGCAGTGTCTTGACCGAGGCCAGGATCTTCAACAGGGCCACCTGCGCAGCGTCCTCCGCGTCGGCCGCGTCTTGCAGGAGCAGGCGGGCGATCCGGCGAATGCGCGCAGTGAGCCGCTCGAGCAGCACGCGCTGTGCTTCCCTGTCGCCGGAGGCGATAGCGGCCATGAGGGCATCGACAGAAGCCTCGAGCGGGGGGTGCAAAGGAAGAGCCATGAAGCGCAGGATTGGGGGCCGTGTACTAGTGTCTTGACGCTGGCGACGTCGGGTGTCGAATCATGGGGAAGCGATTGGCTACAGCCAGGAAAACTCCAGCCCTAGCTGCGAGAGGCCCACAACGGGCCAGGGTGAAGCCAACGCTTGGTCACCGAACGGAACCAGGGTGTAACGAACCCGACGTGGAAAGTAGGCCACGCCCAGCCCGAATTCGAGCGCCCAACGCCTTCCCAGCCGATACCGGCTCCCCAGCATGGCCAGGGCGCCAGCCCGCAGCAACGCGGTGTTCGTCGTCGAGTTGGCGCTCGCGCTCGTGCTCAACACCTGACGCCGCAGCAGCTCGAGCGTCGCCCCTGTCTCGAAGGAGAAGGCCCAGGCGTCCCCTTCGCTGCTGATGCCGAGCGAAAGCGCCCCCTGGGTCCGCTGCAAGGCGAAGCTTCCAAAGCGGCTCTGGAGCTCGGATGGCCAATGAGCGGCCAAAGAAGCCCGCAGCATCAACGGCGGGGGTAGCGAAAGCCGAAGGCTGCCCCACACACCTGCAGTGACCACGGCGGAGTCTTCGAAGGACGCCACGGCTGCAGCAAGGCTCGTGCTCAAGCGGGCGGCGTGGCGCTGGAGACTTTGGCCCCGAGGCGGCGAGACCGGCTGCGGCTCGGAGGCGTCGACGACCTCCGCCAGCGGCTGAGACGCAATCTCCAGACCTTCGTCGAGTGCCCGCACCGCCGACGAGATGACGCTCGCGACTGCCTCCAGAGCCGCCAGATTGCCGCGGCTTTCGCCCGGCATCTCCCGTGAGATGGCGCGGCTGCGCGCGGCGTCGACCAGATACAGCTTCCAGAGGCTCGCTGCGCGTACGTCGAGCAGAACCACGAGCAGAACGCCGGCCTCACGCTGCATCGCCGCAAGAGCGGACTGCTCGGTCAGCGCCCGCAGCTCGAGCTGGCGCTGCTGCTGGCTGCCGTCACGCGCGAGCTCGGCGGCGACCAGCTGCGTGAGATCGGTCTGCTGCGTCGCCTGCAGCGAACCCATGACGCCAATCAGCACGCGCGGGCGCCGCTTCGCAGCTGTGTCACGTGCGGCTTCGGGCGGCGCGTCCGTTGTCCCGGGTTGAGCTGCGGCGACCGCGGGAGGGCCGCTCATGGCCAGAGCCACGGAGCCGGCGAGAAACGTCCCCCAGCCACCTCGAACCGAGATGCTCTGTCTAGGTCCGAATCTTGCGCTGGACATAGAATGGAATCGTCGCTCGCAGTCCCGGGCCGGGTAGCTCTGAGCACTAACACTGCGCGCGCTCGGCACGCCAGGGTCGCGGAGGACGTCCATTCCTGCCAGCCATTGGCTGACAAGTGCCCGCTGGCACCCGCGGACTACTCAAAAAAAAACACCGGCAGACGCTCGCCTGCCGGTGCTCGGTCAACGGCGCAGAGCGCCTGTTACTCCACGAAGATGTCGACGGTGGGCCGCAAGCGCGAGCACTCGGCGAGCACCTTGTGAACGATGTGCGACTTGAAGGCGTCCACCAGCTGCGTGTTGACGGGCTTCTGGTCATCGATGTCGACGTAGGCCTGCTGCGTCAAATTGTAGTCGAAGCGCGGCGCCCACTTGCGAGCTCCGAGCCGCGCCGTGGTCGAGCAGTTGTCGATCATGTACGAGACGCCGCGCGCGTGCATGTACGGGTTCAAGGAATCGACGCACTCGATCACCGACTCGTTAGCGACCTCGGAGTAAGGATGCTCCTTTTCGAGCAGCACGTCGATCTGCGCCATCATCGTGGCCACGTAGACGCCGGCGGTAAAGGGATGCACCGAGCTCTTGTTCGTGCTGCGCTGCGCGCGCACCTTGGCACCGACGCGCCAGGTCTCGGTCTGGTCGATGGTGCCCATGGGGCGGCGCTTCAGCCGATCCCCCGCCAGGTTGACGCTGCGGATCTCGTTGCCCGACGAAACCTCGTCGTACATCTCCTCGATGATCTCGCGAGCAGCGGGGTAGGTCGCGGAGTAGGCCTTTTCGAACGTCGCTTTGCCTGCGGCGTCGAGCGCCTCGTACACCGCGAGAATGCCTGATTTCGAGATGGTCTTGGAGATGGGCCCGGTGATCGATTCGCTGGAGCTCAGGAAGGCGTCCTCGCGGCTGGTGCCCTCGGCCACGTAACGCCGGTAGAGGCTCTCGATGATGCCGTGCACGGCGCCCAGCAAGATGCCGCGTTCACCAAAGATGTCCGACTTGTACTCGGATTCGAGCGTGGTCTGGAACGTGTAGGGCGAGCCCACGGCTACCGACCAACCGAGAGCAATATCGGTGGCGCGGCCATCGATGTCCTGATGAACGGCGAAGCTCGCGTTGATGCCCGCTCCGTTTACCTCTTTGCCCTGCACGTACAAGCGCCGCACGCTGGGGCCCATGCCCTTGGGGCACACCGCGACCACGTTCACGTTCGGCGGGAACTTGGCGCCAACGTTCTTCAGATGGCCGAGCAGGAAACCGTGCGACAGACCGAGCGTGGTGCCGGGGCGCAAGGCCTCGAAGATGCGCGGGTAGAGCTCCGCCTGAGCGGCGTCCGAGATGAGCAGCAACACGAGATCGGACTGCTTGACCACGTCGAACATCTCGCCCAGCGTGCCGTTGTCCTCCGAGAAGCCGACCTTCTTCGCCTCTGCCATCGAGCTCGAGCCGGGGCGCAAGCCCACGGTCACGCGGATTCCGGTGCCCTCCAGTGACTCGCGCAGGTTTTGCGCTTGAGCCGGACCCTGAGAGCCCCAGCCAATCACGCCAATCTGGCGAATGCCGGCGAACGCTTTGGGCAGGAGCGGGAACAAATGGCGGCCGCCCTTGACGATTTGCTCGACGTTACCTTCGAGCTCGATCTTGTCGACCTGGAACACCTTGGACTCGAAGCTGAGCTTCATGGGCATGATTCGTCTCCGTTGCAGGGGGAAGGCGGCGCTCCACTGCGGAGGCACACCTCCCGCCGGCCTCGAGCATAGCTAAGACTCGAGTTGCGGGAAATGCGATGAACGGTGCAGAGTATTGCGTATACAGCAACAGCCCCGCCGGCCGTTCCAGCCAGCGTCTTGTTCCCCGAGAGCCACGCAGCCGAGCGCGAGCGGCGCGCCCGCATCAGGGCGTTCTTGCAGGTGCGGAAGCCCGTCCGAAATCGAATTTGCGTGACGAACGTCCGCCGGGCGCGTGACGGAGCGAGCGCTCCGGTGAACTCTCGTGGTCGGGGGGTGGTCTGGATTGACCCGACGCGACCATCAGAGGCACGAACACGTGGTGTGGCGGACCTTGTCCGGCTCCGGAGGATGACCATGAAGCGTATTCAAGCTCGGCTCGGCTGTTTTTCCATATATTGCTTGGCGCTAGCGCTCGCGGGTTGCTCGGAGTTGGCTGATGCGCCCGCGGGGGTCGAAGCAGCGCGGCAGCCGCTCGCGCTCGGCTCGCTGATCATCAACGAGCTGCACTACGACAACGTGGGCGAAGATATCGGCGAAGCAATCGAGCTGCTCGGCCCTGCGGGCACCGACCTCGCCGAGTACGAGCTGGTGCTCTACAACGGGTCCGCGACGGCGCGCGCTCCCTACGCAACCATCGCGTTGTCGGGCGTGCTGACCGACACGGAGGCCGGCAACGGCTTTCACGTCGTGAGCCTCCCCGCCAATGGGCTGCAAAATGGCTCCCCCGACGGCATCGCCCTCGTACGTCTCGGAGCGGTGGCACAGTTTCTGAGCTACGAAGGCAGCTTCGAAGCCGCCTCCGGCCCCGCCGCGGGGATGACCAGCGTGGATATCGCGGTCGCCGAAGGCAGCGCCACGGCCGTTGGCTCCTCGTTGCAGCTGCGGGGGACCGGACAGACCGCTGCCGACTTCACCTGGAGCGCAGAGGGGCCCAGCACCTTCGGGGCGATCAATGCGGGCCAAAGCTTCGGCGGGGGCGAGGTGATCGCGTTCATCAACGAGCTCCACTACGATAACGATGGTACCGATAGCGGCGAGTCGATAGAAGTCGCCGCTAGCGCCGGCGCGGACCTGAGCGGCTATCAGCTGGTGCTCTACAACGGTGCAGCGACTTCGCTGGCGCCCTACGACACTCTGTCGCTCTCGGGTGTCGTTGCGGACGCTGGCGCCGGATTTGGTTTCCAGGTCGTCAACCTACCCAGCAACGGGCTTCAGAATGGCTCGCCAGATGGCGTTGCGCTGGTCGCCCCGGACGGCGCCGTGATCGAGCTGCTCAGCTACGAGGGGAGCTTCGTGGCCGCGTCGGGTCCCGCGGCAGGCATGACCAGCGTCGACATCGGAGTGGTCGAAACCGCGACGACGCCCCTGGGGCACTCTTTGCACCGCACCGGGACGGGACGCGTGGCCTCCGACTTCAGCTGGGCCGCGGCGGCACGCAATACGTTCGGAGCGACGAACTCGGGGCAGACTTTTGGCGACGCGCCGGTACCGTCGCGATGCGGCGAGCCCGCCACCAAGATTCACGCCGTGCAAGGCTCCGGGGCAGCAACGCCGCTGCTGGGGATGCCCCTGAGCGTGGAGGGCGTCGTGGTCGGCGACTATCAAGACACGGCGATCGAGCTACGCGGCTTCTACTTGCAGGAAGAAGACACGCACGCGGACGCAGATGGCGCCACATCCGAGGGTATTTTCGTCTTCGACAATGGTCTCGGCGTGGATGTCGAACCGGGAGATGTAGTGCGGGTGTCCGGCACTGCCAGCGAGTTTTCGGGGCTAACGCAGATCACGAGCGTGAGCTCCGTGGAGGTTTGCAGCGTTGGCGCCAGCGTGACCAGCACGCCCATCACACTGCCCGTGAGCACTCCGGCGGATTTCGAAGCGTACGAAGGCATGCGGGTGAGCTTTCCGCAGACGCTCTACGTCACCGAAAACTTCAACCTGGGTCGTTTCGGCTCCCTCAGTCTGTCGGTGGCCGATCGGCTGTTCACGCCGACCACTGTGGTCGCGCCGGGCCCCGAGGCCCAGGCCCTGCAAGCTCTGAACGACCGCAGCCGCATCGAGCTCGACGATGGCAACAATGCACAGAACCCCGATCCCATCCGCTACCTGGGTAGCGACGGGACGCGGCGGCTGGGTGATAGCGTGACCGGGCTCCAGGCGGTGCTCGACTACCGCTTCAACCTGTATCGCCTGCAGCCCGTAGGCGAAGTGGCGTTTGAGCGCAACCATCCGCGTCCGCTGACGCCGCCGAGGGTGGGTGGTCGCCTCTCTGTCGCAAGCCTCAACGTGCTCAACTACTTCACGACCATCGACAGCGGCCCCGACGTCTGTGGCCCGAACGCGACGCTGGACTGCCGTGGCGCCGATAGCGTCGCGGAGTTTGCACGACAGCGCCAAAAAACGCTGAACGCGCTGCTCGGCCTGAACGCGGACATCGTCGGCCTGATCGAGCTCGAGAACAACTCCAGTGCCTCTATTGCCGATCTGGTCACCGGGCTCAACGCGGTGCTCGGAGCGGGCACCTACGCCTTCGTCGACACCGGCACGATCGGCACCGATGCCATCAAAGTCGGGCTCATCTACAAGCCGGCAGCGGTCTCGCCGCAAGGCGGCCATGCGATCCTGGACTCGAGCGTCGACCCCAACTACGTCGACACCCTCAATCGTCCTG
>DASQDA010000253.1:0-6336 GCA_035634435.1 Polyangiaceae bacterium | reverse complement strand
GCTGCCTGCGCGAGTGTTTGCGCGGGACGTGTCGCGCCGCGGGCGCTTTCACACACACGAGGGGGGTTGCGCCGGCGCCACATCCTGTAGGCCGCGCAAAGTTGCGCGCCCCTTCATCGATACGGCGCGCCGATGAGCGCTCCCGGCGTTGCTTGGCTGCTGCTGGCACGCCTGATGGCGGCGACATCGACTCGTGGTGCGCGGCGGCACTGATGTTGCACCTCGTGGCTGCGCGAGCAACGACACAGGCGTTGCTCCATTGGCACCCGCACCGAGCGGCGCTGAAGGAGGAATCATGTTTCGACGTATCATTGGCTTCACGGGCGTGCTCACTTTGTCGTTGCTGGCGGCAGCTTGTGGCGGCAGCGGACAAGGTGCTGAAAGCCCGACCACCCCAAGCGTGGGCGACGACGTGCAGACTGACACCGGCAGCGGCACGGTTGGAGGGACCGGTACCGACGCAGACGGCACCACGGATGGTTCGGGGGTCAGCCCGGGGACTGGCTCACCGACGGGCGCCGAAAACGGTGCGGGCGCGCCGGCCGGCGGCGAGGGCGTCGGCGGCGACTGACGGCTGAGTGTCGTTCGATGGTTCGTTGCAACAGGTGTGGTGAGTCATGAGCGATATGAATACGCCTCACAACGGCGGCGGCCAGTGGTCCGTCGGCAACGCCGGCGAGCCCTTGGCAAGCTCCGCCGCAGGGCTCAGACGTCCCCCGGATCTACCGGCGCCAGAGGTGCCGAAGCGCAAAACGCCAGGGTTTCTGTGGTTGATGATCGGCTTTGCCGCTCTGGTCATGATCGGATTGATCATCGGTTTTGCGCGAATGGCTAATGTTCCGCAGCCGGCGGTGGATGCACCGACGGGTGACACACCGAGCGGAGCGATCCCGGCGAGCGACGACCGTTGATGTGAGCGCGGCACGAGCGAGACGACGCTCGTTCCTGTCGTGAGCTCGAGAGCCGGTTCGTGTGCAACGCAGGGCGCCGAGGTCAACGTCACGCGTGTAGGAGGTCGCTCAGGACATGGCTTTTGGGCTCAGGAACGACACCGGGGCGCCGGCACGGGAACCGGCACCACGGGGGTCCGGCACCATGGGCGGCGGGCGCTAGGTGGCCCTTTCGTCCTGCTCAGATGGTCGGAGCTTCTTCAGGCCGCCCGGGGCGTCAGAACGCGTCGCGGCGCTTGAGGATGATGAGGATCGCCAGGAAGGCCAGCAGCGACATACCGCACAGCACGGCGATGGGCAGCCAGAACATCTGGTACTGCACGAACCCCCAGGCGCCGTTGAAATCGAGGCTGGAGATCTGCGCTTCTGCACACTGGAAGCGACCCGCCGTGACGAAGTCGGCCGCGCTGTTGAAGTCAGGCCGCTTCAGGTCCAGCAGCCACGCAGGTTGATCGGCGATGGCGATCCGCTCTTGCGCAACGACGCCTTGAAAGCCCCAGCGGGCAGGCATCAGGTACATGGGCCACTGCAGCAGCGGATTGGTGGTCATCGGCACCATCAAACCGCCAAGCACCACCTGCGGGATCAAGGCAATGGGCGTGAGCGCCATCGCCGCTTCAGCGCTGCTCACCAAGGTACTCAGTAGCAGGCCAATGGCGACGGAGTTCATCGCCGTGACGATCAGCGTCACCAGGGAGATCGCAAAAGCCTGCGGCCCGCCGTTGAACCCCAGGGCAAAGAAGACGATGGCCAGCAGCACCGTGCACTGGATCACACAAAACAGGCTCAGTAGCAGGAACTTCGAGAACACGTAGTTGAAGAGCTTCAGATTGACCATGCGCTCACGCTGGTAGATCGCTCGTTCACTCACGATCTCGCGGGCCGCGTTGCTGGTGCCAAACCAGACAGCAGCGACCACCAGGAAGAAGATGGCAGCGGCATGGTCCGGGGTGGTGGACATGCTCTTGAGCATGTCGTTGGTGCCTTCGCCGAGACCCCCGGCTTTGCGCGCAAGCTCTTGAAGCGCGCCCAAACACCAGTAGGGAATCGCGTCTTTCTGACCACCGAACACCAGGGCCAACAGCACGCCGATGATGGGCGCTTGCAGCAACATGATCGCGGTGCCACCCACGTCGCGCACCCTGACCTTGAAGTAGCGACTGAACAGCAGCCCGAATTGCCCTGCGCTACGCGGCCGAGTGTGAGCGACACCCTGCTGCCCGGAGCCGGTGCCCACCGCCCGGCGCCCGGCGAACATCCGCTGAAACACCGGATTCTGCGGGTTGAAGTACTCAGCGTTCCACTCGCGCGCGGCCTGCGCCCGCGCCACGTAACGAGGCAGCGCCGGATTCTGAGCGCGCATTGCCTCGAAGATGGTGCGCTCCCGCAGGTTGAGCATGTCGAACATATCGCGCGGGTTGTCGACGGTGTTCGGCTTGCCCTGGCGCTGCAGCCAGCTGCCGAAGAACGCATAGCCATCTTTGGGTGAGCCGAAGAACGTCGTCAGCCCGCCGGGCCCCAAGATCAAGGCGAGGTTGAATTTCTCGAACTCGGCTTTTGCAGGTTGGTGGATGGTAGTGATGATCGTCTTGCCGGTCTGGCGGGCAAGATCGGCCAGCAGCTGCACGAGGGCCGCCGTGTCGTCGGCAGCCAAACCGCTCGTCGGCTCGTCCAGGAACATCAAGACCGGATCGGTCACGAGCTCCATGGCTATGTTGACGCGCTTGCGCTGCCCGCCGGAGAGGATCTTCTTTTCGGGCTTGCCGATCTGAAGGTGTGAGACGCCCTCGAGACCCAGCTGGCCCAGCGTCGTCGTCACGCGGCGCTCAATCTCTTCTTCCGAGTAGTCGGGCGGCAGCCGAAACTTTGCGCTGTAGCGCACCGCCTCGTACACCGTCAGCTCCGGGTGCACGATGTCGTCCTGCGGCACGTACCCGATGGAGCCGCGCAGCGCATCGTAGATGGCGTAGAGGTCCTCCCCGTTGATGCGCACTTGGCCCGCGCTCGGGGGTAGATAGCCGTTCAAGGTGAGAAGCAGGGTCGTCTTGCCCGCGCCGCTCGGGCCCATCAGCGCGATCATGTCGCCCGGCAGGGCCTTGAAGCTCACGTGATCGAGCAGCGTCTTCAGCTCGTTCGGATTGTCACGATCGGGAACCTGCAGCACGAGGTCCCAAGCCTCGATCTCGTAGAGCGGCCGCCCTGCCCACTGAGCAGCGTCTTCCACCACGACGGCCACTTCGCCGTTCGCCACGTTGATGAGCAGCGGCATCGGGCCGATGAACACCTTTTCGCCGTGCTGCACGGGAACGCGTTGGCCCGCCGCGATGCGTTGGCCACGTACGAACGTCCCGTTGGCGCTGCCGCGGTCTTCGAGAAACAACTGATTGCCCGCCACGTGCAGCAAGGCATGGCGGCTCGATACCTGCGGCTGCGGCAGCACGATATCGTTGTCGTCGGTGCGGCCAATGCTCTTGAAGGGCTTCTCCCCGGGTGCTCCGAGCTGAATCTGTCCGACTACCGTCTTGTGTTTCGGACGTACTGCCGCAGCTTCAGCTGGCGCTTCGTTTGGCGGCGGGGCAGGCGCGGAGCCCGCGTTTGCCGCGAGTGGCGCTCCGCGGCCCACGTTCAGCACGGAGGCGAGCTGCAGCACGAGCTGTACGGGCACGGGGATGGGGCCCAGCGCCACGAACGCGTGCGGGTCGAGCGAGCGCGGCTGGTTCGGAGTCACTCGCTCCTGTGCCAACCAGGTTCCGCTGGTCGAGCCGTGATCGATCACCGCCAAGGGACTCAACGTGAACGTTGCGTGGTGGCTGGAGACGTTGGGGTGGTGCACCACGACGTGCGCTCGAAGCGGATCGCGACCGAACGTGAGCTCACCCGCGCGCGGTGAAGCCTTGCCTGCCTCCATCAACATGAGCGTGATGGCGGGATGCACGTTGGACACCGCGGCCTGACCGACGATGAACTGGGTACGGAAATCGAAGGGCGCGCTGGCACCCGGCGCCAGTGGTGCACCGTTCGCGAGGGAGGTGCCCACGCCGCCGTCCACGAACAGCAACGAAGAGTCCTGGCGCACGATGCTGGCGTGCTCGGGCATCACGCCCGGACCGCCGAGGCGGATGTCGCAGTGGGGGGCGCTACCGATGAGGATGCGTTGCTTGCCGAGCCCGGGGATCATTCATTGCCTCGAGCTGGTGATAACAAAGCGGCGCTCGCGATGGAACCCATGGCCAGACGCTTAAGCGTGAGAGCGGCTCCAGGGATGGAACCTCAACGCAAGAGCGACCAGAATCCGATCAAGGTGAGAATGAGCACACACAAGCTCACCGCGGCCCAGAAGAGCAGCTTTGCGCGCTCTTGTTCGGGAAGACGGCTTGCCGGCGGCGTGCTGGGCAGGGAATGACGGTCGCTGGCGACCGGACCGCTGAAGCCGGGCGCCGTCCGCGTCGCGGTACTGGCGGCCACGACAGGATCCAGGATGGTCGGGGCGGTCCGGCGGGTCTGGTCGGCCTCGAGGGTGGCAGTGGGTCCGCTCGCGTCGTGTGCTCCCATGACCACGGTGAAGAGCGGTCGATCGACCACGGTGCGCTGGTCCTCGTTCTCCAGCTGCATGGTGTCGCGTGCGCGCCGAGCCGTGCCTACCGCGAGCACACGCAGCACTTGAACCGAGATATTGTCGTGACCACCCCGCTGGTTGGCGAGCGTCAAGAGCTCGCTGCAGCAGGCTTCGGCGGACAGCGCTCCGGCGACACTATCGGCGATCTCGAAATCAGCGACGAGATCCGAGAGGCCGTCGCTGCACAACACGAAGACGTCGCCCACCTCGAGCTGAAGAGGAATGCCGAGCTCCGGCTCGATGTCGGGGGCGATGCCGAGCGCCCGCGTGATGCGGTTCGCGTCGGGATGGGCCTTGGCCTGTTCGGCGCTGATTGCGCCTGCCGCCAGCAGCGCCTCGACCACCGAATGGTCCCGCGTGAGGCGCTCGATGGTGCGAGCGCGGACGCGGTACGCTCGTGAATCGCCGACGTGAGCGACCAGCGCTTCACGGCCGCTCAGCGCGAGCACCACGGCGGTGGAACCTGGCCGCGCCTCGAGCGGGGTCTCCTTGGCCAGCCCGTAAACGGCAGCGTGCGCTTGTTCGATGGCGCTGGGCAATAGTCGCTCGAGCGGCTGACTGCTGTTCGTCAGCACCTCGACGATGCGCTGCACCGCCGTTCGGCTCGCGAGCTCGCCACTCTCGTGGCCGCCCATGCCGTCGCAAACCACCGCCACGACGCCGAAGGATGTCTCCGCCAGCGCAAGGGAGTCTTCATTGACCTGCTTGGCTGGATCGCGACCTGGGTGGCTGAGCTCCCCGGCATCGACAACGACACCTTCGGCCGATCGCAGCACGCATTACCTCGTCAATGTAGGCGCACGCTGAGCTCGATGGGACCGAGGCGCAGCAGCGAGCCAGAGGGAACGGGCGTCCAGACGCCGGGCGTAAGGCGCACGTTGTTGACCAGCGTCCCGTTGTTGCTGTTCTCGTCGCGAATCAGCAGTTGCCCGCCGTCGAGCTTCAAGGTCGCGTGCACGGCGGAGACCCGCGGCTCGTGTAAGACGATTCCGCAGCTGTTCGGATCCCGCCCCGCCCGCAGCTCCTGACCAGGCAGCAGCGTGAAGGTCCCGGCTGCGCCTTGCAGCACGGCGCTGGTGGCCGCCTGTGCCGGAGCAGCCCCAAAGTTGGCCCCTGCGACCGCCGGCGCCCCGTACGCGGGGGCCGCCTGGGGCGGCGCGGCATAGGGTGGAGCAGCGGGGGGCGCCGCGTAGCCGGGGGGCGCCGCGGGCCCTGCGTAACCGTGCGGAGCGCCGGGGGAGCCCCCGTAGCCGGCCGGAATCGCGGCTCCGTACATGGGCTGTGGCCCGGCGACAACGGGAGCAGCGGCCGCGGGCGAGCGCTTCCTGCCGCCACTCTTCACCAACACCACGATCAGGAGCGAGAGCACGACCAGCCCAAACAGGCTGGTGAGTATGGTCAAGATTGGGAGCGGCGCCGTGGTGCCCTTCATCTGGATGATGCTGTCGGCAGTCACGCCACTCGTCCTGCGCGCTCGGTTGTCATAGATGACGAGCCGCACGACCGCCTGGTCCCCCGAGCCGTGCAAGATGTTGTCTTTGTCGGGTGCTTCGAAGCGAACGAAGGTGTCGCTAGTCTCGACCGCGGTTCCCTTCATCCCCATCGCGATCATCTGCTGCTGGGTGCGCTTCGCCTTCTCGATGTCGGCGCCAGCGAGCGCCGTGGGCACCTGCTGACCTGCCGGCAAGAAGTAGACTTCCGCGCGGTCCTTGTCGCCGCCCCAGCAGAAGTCGCCATAGATCTTCAGCGTGCCGCCCGGCTGTACGACGC
>DASQDA010000252.1:0-1517 GCA_035634435.1 Polyangiaceae bacterium | reverse complement strand
GAGGCTTCGAGGCGGACCTTCGCGAGCTCCGGTGCGGCAGGGGTCGGCGCCGGCTCGGCGGCACGCGTAGCGGTCGGGGTAGTCACCGGCGGCGGCTCGGGTGATCGGAACGCGTACACCATCACTGCCAGCAGCGCAGCGGCGACGCCCGCAGCGGCCGCCCCCTTCGCCAGCCGGGACCACCGCCCGCCCGTCGACGCCGCGCCGGTCATCCCGTCGGCGGTGACCGACACCCCAACGCCTGCAGCAGAGGGTGCCGACCCGCGGTCGGTGGTGCGTGAAAACTCCTGGGCCTCGCCCACCAACGTGAGCTGGCGCTCGACCAAAGCCCTCAGCCCGGATCGCGTGTCCGCGAACAAGACGGACACGTAAGTGCCGATCTGCTTTTGCTTGACGACGGAACTGAAGGCCTCGCAGTAGCGCTCGAGATCGGACTGCAGCTCGAGCGCCGTTGCATAACGTTCGTCGCGGTTCGACGCCAGAGCCTTCATCACGATGCGGCTGAGCTCATCGTCGCAAGCGGTGTTCACCAGGTTCGGCGCCGGCGTCTCTCCGTTGATCACGCGGCGCATGATCTGTACGTCGGAGGTGTCCTTCCACAACTTCTTTCCCGTGGCTGCCGCCCACAACATGCAGCCCACCGAGTAGATGTCCGCGCGTCGATCGACCTGATCGCCGATCATCTGCTCTGGCGCCATATAGGCAATCTTGCCCTTGACCACGCCGGTGGCCGTGTTGGTCGAGGACGTTGCTGCCTTGGCGATGCCGAAGTCGAGGACCTTGACCTGGCCGTCGTACGTCAGAAAAATGTTCTGCGGTGACACGTCGCGGTGCACGAGCGCCAGTGACGAGCCGTCGTAGTCGCAGAGCTCGTGCGCGTAGTGCAGCCCTTCGAGCGCGTTGATGACCACACGCAAATAAATGGCAATCGAGAGCGTCTGGCCGCTGAGCTCGGCTCGCTTGAGCACGCTGGAGAACGCCTGCCCCTCCAGGTATTCCATCACGATGACGTGACGATCGCCCTCCGTGCCAACCTCGTAGGTCTGCACCACGTTGGCGTGGTTCAAGCGCGCGGCGAGCCTTGCCTCGTCGAGAAACATGGCGAGCGCATCGGGCTCCGCCGAGAGCTCCGGGAGCAGCGCCTTCAAGACGACGAGCTTGTTCACGCCCCCTGCGCCGTGCGCGACGGCGAGAAAGACATTGGCCATGCCGCCGCGCCCGAGCTCCGAGAGGATGCGGTACTTGCCGACGCGGCGCACGGGCTTGTCGGGCCCGTCGGCTTCAGCGTCGGCGCCAAGCGGCCTGCGGCCGGTGCGTGTGGGATCGGTGCTGGCGCTCGAGCTCATACTGCTGCCCGCTTGTTAGCAAAGGCCGCGGAGACGCCAAACAGCGTTCTCCGGGGTCGCCCGGCAAAGCCGTGCAGGCAGCGGGCGTCGCTCCATGGCCTCTGAGTGTACCTCGGCAAGGGTGCCGCTAGCTTAACCCGAATCAGCTGCAACGCGATCACTCGCGTGACC
>DASQDA010000251.1:0-3930 GCA_035634435.1 Polyangiaceae bacterium | reverse complement strand
GTCGAAATCTTTTCCCGCTCGAGCTCGGCGAGCAGCTCCTCACGTGTCAACTTCTTCCCCCCGCTGAGACGCCGTACGGCCACTTCGCGCGCCCGCTCGAGCGTGCGCTCGTTCAGGTCGAGGCTCGCGCGACGCCGAGCCGCACCGGCGAGGAGCCGCGGGGTGGTGAGCGCCAGCATCCAGTGCAAGTCCTCCGCGGCCGTGAAATGCAGCGTGCCGCGCATGGGCCACGAGCGCACCATCTCGCCCGTCGCCAGGGCGCGTTCCACGTCGGCCACCGTCGAGCCCGGCGTGCGCAGGCCCAGCGACCACTTGGCTCCTGCAAAGTCCTGCGCCTGCAACGCCAACAGCCAGCGCGCCGCCTCCACCGGGCGCTCGAACGAGCTACCAACCAGGCGCTGCTGCGCGAGCCGCAGCTGCGCGAGCGTGGCGCCGGCGTCACGGGGCGATCTCACGGGGCCTAACCTAGCCGCTCGGAGCGTTGACCGCGAGCGGCATCCCGGAGAAGGGTTGCTGCCATGATCATCGAATACATTCGTTATCAGGTGAGCGACGCGCAAACCTTCACGGACGCCTATACCCGTGCCCAGGCGTCGCTCGACGCCTCGCCCCAATGCCTGGCCTATGAGCTCTCACGCTGCACGGAGGACGACACATTCTTCACGCTGCGCATCGAGTGGGACTCGCTGGCCGGGCACCTGGAGGGCTTCCGCAAGTCCCCCGAGTTCGGCCCCTTCCTGGCGGCAATCCGCCCGTTCATCGGCCAGATTCAGGAGATGCGCCACTACGAGGTCACCGCCATCAGCCGTCGCAAATGAAGCGCGCCGCGGGCCCCGTGGCGGGCGGCTCTCCGTCCGCACTTTTGCGCTGCATCGCGCCTCATGATCGCACAAGCTTGCGCGCATGGCTGATCCAAAGACTCATTCCGGCGGCTGTCACTGTGGCAAAGTTCGCTTCGAGGTTCAGCTGGACCTGGGCGAGCCGGCCATCACCTGTAACTGCTCCATCTGCGGCAAGACGGGCGCCATGTTGCGCTTCGTCCCCGCCGATCAATTCACGTTGAAGTCTGGCGAGGACGCGCTCACGGACTATCTCTTCAACAAGAAGCAGATTCACCACCTGTTCTGCTCGGTGTGCGGCGTGCGTCCCTTCGCTCGTGGCAGCGACCCCAAGGGCAATGACATGCGCGCCATCAACGTGCGCTGCCTGGACGACGTCGAGCTCGGAAGCATCCCCACTCACGCCGTGGACGGTCGAAGCTTCTGAGGGTGCCCCCACCCCATCCGTCCTCGCGCTCCGCGCTCCGGGCGGTGGCCTCCCCCCAATCCCCCGCTCTGCGGGCTCAGGGGGAGGCGGCGCTGGGAGCCCTGGCGGGGCCAATGAGCGTCTTTGTGCGCGGCCGGGAGTGAGAGGGGGGAGGGCCGGCGCTGGAGAGTTGTACCCTTCCAGAGCGTGAAAATCAGTTGGACTGGTATTTCGGCTTCCGCCAGGGCGTCTTCGGGGTCGTTGGTGCCAGCCGTCGCGGAGCGGATTCGATTGCTCGGCTACGCCGGCGCCGCCGTCACCAGGAACGTCTGAAACGACATGTAAACGCCCTCCGCGCGCACGAACGGCGCCAGCGCCTCGCGCACCGCGTCGCGCATCGCGGGCGCGAGCACTGGGTCCGCCTCGCTGATGAAACGTGCGGTCGGACCAATATCCAGACAGAAGGCGACCGCCTCGTCGAGTGTGCGCGCGCCACCGAGCAATCCCCAGAATTCGCGCGGCTCGATGCCGAGCTGCGCGAAACCAGCCGCCCGCAAGGTGCGCTCGATCAACGCTGGATCGGCGAAATAGAAGGGCCCGCTCTTGCCAGGATCCAAGAGCTTCGGCGCTGGCTGATCGGGGGCGAGCCGGCGGGCTGCGGCAAGCGGGGCGAGAAACGCAGGATTCAGCTCCATGGCTTGCCAGCAAACGAAGCCGAGCCGTCCGCCCGCTCGCAGCGCGCGCCGCAGGTTCTGGAACGCCGCCACCGCGTCCTCGAAGAACATCACCCCGAAGCGCGAGAACACCACGTCGAAGGGCGCCTCGAAGCGCTGCGTTGCGGCGTCGCCCAGCACCAGCTCCACCTGAGCGAGCCCTGCCTCCGCCACGCGCTCGCGCGCGCGGGCGAGCAGCTGCTCCGAGACGTCGACGCCCACGACGCGACCCATGACCCCGACGCGCTCAGCGAGCTGCAACAGCGTCTGACCCGCGCCGCAGCCTACGTCGAGCACGCGCTCGCCCGCGGCGGGAGCCACCAGGTCCATCACTGCGAGCCCGAAGGGCTCGAGCTGCGCGTCCGTACTCTGCTGCTGGCGCGCCCAGCTGCTGCCCGAGCGATCGTTCCACGGATTCGGTGCGTTGGCGTCGTTCATGGTTGGCGCAGCATGCCACGACCTGCTGAGCGTCGAGGAGAGGGGCTCTTGGTGCGCTGGACGGAGTTATGGCCCCGCGGGTTGGGCGGTGCTGCGAACCCCTGGTGAGCCTGGCTAGAAGGCGTCGAGCAGGAATGGCCGGGGCCCCGCGAAGGCGGCGCCGAGCAGGGCTACGTCCCCCGGTGAACCTTCGAGCGTGTCGGCTGCGCCCATTTCGCTAGGGTGCGCGAACCCTGAAAATATTGCGGCCAGCGCGCGGACGTCCAGCCGAATACGCCCGGCGCCGCCGCGGGTGACGAGCGGTCTGCCTGCCTCGAGTCGGAGGACGTAGCGACCGGCGTTTTCGGGCATTACCGAGTCGGCTACTTCCAGCTCGAGCACGCTGTCGACGGGAGGATAGCCCCGTTGCTCGAGCGCCCCCTTCACGTCTATCAAGCGCAGAAGCCACTCCTCGTGCGGAGGCTCGGGACGCGCGGGGTTGTCGGCGATCAGCTTGTGGAGCGGCCCCTGCGGCCCGTCCGGGAACACCACCCAGTCGGCCACGGACTTGTGGTGCGACAGCAGCGCCAGCAAGGCTCGGGCCGCGCGTGGCGTGGTGGCGATGGCATCTTGCACGACGAGCGTCTTGTTCGGGCGAGCGTGTTGCAAAGAGACGTAACCCTCGAGCACTCCATCGAGCTCGATGCCGTGCAGGTAGACCTTGGACCCGTCGTAGGGCTGCAAGTGAGCCCGCCAGAAGTGCGGCGTGCGGTCCAAGAGGCCCGCCTGGCGCCGAGCGAACCGCGCGTAGAGCTCGCCGAGCTCATCTTGCGCCCCAGGCCCCATCGGCAGATAGCGTGCGTCTACCGTGTCAGTCGGCAGCTGATGGGTCGGCACCTTCCAGGCCATTCGTTGCCCGGCGGGCTCGAAGCCGACCCGCCGGTAGAAAGCCGGGGTTGAGGCGTACAGCACGCCGAGCGGCACCCCGGCAGCGCGCGCTTCGCGCAGCCAGTGCAGCATGAGCGAGTAGCCAAGCTTCTTTCGCCGCGATTCGGGGGCAGTCAGGACCGCCGAGATGGCGTGGCTCGGAAGGCGCTGACCCCCGAACCACTGACGCGCCGCGTGAATGACCAAGCCTGCTTCGACCCGGTCGCCATCGGTCAGTGTACGAATATTGTCCCAGCTATCGCCGTCCAGCGAGCTGAGCCATTGCGTGGGGTCGAAGGCGAACGCCTGACCCGAGAGCGTGACGAACGTCTCCGCTTGAGCGCGAGTGGGCTTACCGTACGTCAGGGTTTGGGGAGAGCTCATGACTCGACCGAGTTGGCCGAGCTTCACGCTGCCGCACCGCGCGCCACCTCGAGCCCAGCGGCGAGAACGTAACACCGCTGAGGTCGTTTGCGCGACCAGCGGCTGAGCGGCTCGCTCCCGAACGCACCCAGCAGGAGGCGGCGCGTGGTAGCAGCGACTCCGCTACCACCTGTTGGCCAGCGCCTGGGCCAGACTTTGTGGGCCATTCAGGACTTGAACCTGAAGCCAACGGATTAAGAGTCCG
>DASQDA010000250.1:0-1701 GCA_035634435.1 Polyangiaceae bacterium | reverse complement strand
CCGGAGCAGGCCTTCTACATGGTGGGCAACATCGAAGAGGCACGAGCCAAGGCGCAGAAGCTGAAGCAGGCGGCGTGACATGGCCGCTACGATCGCCTTGGAGATAGTCACGCCCGATGGCGTCCGGCTCAATGAAAACGTCGCCGAGCTGACGGCGCCCAGCGTCGACGGTGAGTTCGGCGTTTTACCGGGACACCGTCCCATGCTCGCGGCTCTCGCGACGGGTATCGTCAGCTACATCCGGGAAGGCGAGAAACACGCCGTCGCGGTGGGCGGCGGCTTCGTGGAGGTTTCCGACGACAAGGCCTTGTTGCTCACGGACCGTTTCATCCGCAAGGACGACATCGATCCCGTCCTGGTGCGCAAGGAGCTGAAGGAAGTCGATGACGCCATCGATCACTTCCAGGGCAGCCTGACGGGACCGGAGTACGGCGCGCTCGTCGCGCGTGAGTTGTGGGCGGCGGCACAGCTGGAGCTCTACGGCGACCCGCCTCCGCCCCGCGTGCGCACCACGAGTGAGCTCATGTTCGACGCGCCCGAGAACTACACCGCCTTGGGTGACGAACAGACCGGCGACGACGCTGCTGCGGCGGCAAAGCCCGAGGCGCCTTCGGGCGCTCACTGACGTCGAGGAGGGGCAGCGTGGTGGACGCGCGGAGCCCCAAGACTCATCTCGCCGATCTGGGGCTGCGTCCCAAGCGGCACTTTGGCCAAAACTTCCTCGCCGATCGCTCGCTCGCCGAGCGGATTGCGCTGCTAGCGGCGCCGACGGGGGGAACGGTGGTGGAGCTCGGAGCGGGCCTGGGCGCTCTCACTCTGCCTCTGCTCGAGCGCGCGTCGCATGTGATCGCCATCGAGCGGGACCGCGATCTCGTGCCGGTGCTCCGCACCGAGCTAGCAGACTCCATCTCGCAGGGAAGGCTGTCGCTGCTGGAGGCGGATGCCAAGAGCATCGACCTCGAGGCGTTGTTCGCCGGGCGCCCTCGGCCCCACGTGCTCGCTGGCAACTTGCCCTATCAGATCACGGGTCCGTTGTTGATGATGGCCATGAAGGGCGCCGCGAGCCTCGATCAGGTGGTCTTCCTGGTGCAGCTCGAGGTGGCGCAACGACTGGTCGCGTTACCCGGAAGCGCTGACTATGGGGCACTCAGTGTCTTCGCTCAGGCGGCCTTCGTGGTCACCCGCGAGCTCGTGATCCGAAGGGGAGCTTTTTACCCTCAGCCCGGCGTCGACTCTGCCGTGGTGCGCCTGACACCGCGAACGGACCCCGTGGCGGAGACCGAAGCCTTCACCGCACTCGTTCACGCCGCTTTCAGGCAACGCCGAAAGCAGCTCTCGAACGCCTGGCACGGCGTGCTCGGCCTCGAGGGGGAGACACTGGCGCGAGCGGCCGAGCGCGCTGCGGTCGATCTCAGCCTGCGCGGCGAGCGGCTGGGTGTTGCCGATTTCGAACGCATGGTGCGCGCTGCGGCGGAGCTCGGAGCTTGAGAGGCAGCAGGCGCGGAGCGACGCTGGAGCGCTGTCTGACGTGGTGCATCGCTCTGGGGCTCGCCGCAGGGTGCAAGGCCCAGAGAGACCCTCTCGCGCTCGAGCGGACGGAGTTCGGCGTAGTCTTCGGCGGCGACATTCAGGATCGCGACGTCATTGCTCTGGAGCTCGACGCCCGACGTCAGGAGCTGGGGCTGCGCGTCACCTTCCATG
>DASQDA010000249.1:0-19258 GCA_035634435.1 Polyangiaceae bacterium | reverse complement strand
GCGGAGTGTGGTATCTCCCAGTATGCGTGCTCGCCTTGCACTCGCCGGCAGTCTAGTCCTGGCTACGTTCACGCTGGGCTGCAACAAGGAACCTGCCCCTGCGCCGGAGCAGCCGCTCAACGACGGCACGGCTGCCGCGGCTCGGGCCGCCGCAGCGGTCAGCGAAGCTGAAACACAACCCGTTGGTCTCGCAGCTCCCGCGCAAGCCGAAGCAAGCGCTGCGCGCGCGCGCATCAGTGAGGCGCCCTTCGAGCTCAGCCTTACGGCAAAGGGCGAATTCGAAGCCTCCAAACCGGGCATGGCGGAAGTCACTCTGGACGCCAAGGAGCCCTTCAAAATCAACGAGCAGTATCCGTACAAGCTCAAGCTCCAGGAGTCGCCCGGCATCAAGTTCGCGGCGCTGGTGGTCGGCAAGGACCGCGCGCAAATGGGCAAGAAGCAGCTCACGATGCCGGTCACCTTCACGCCCGACAAGCCTGGCAAGTACAAGCTCTCCGGGCAGTTCTCCTTTTCCATTTGCACCGACGACAAGTGCCTGATCGAGAAGCGCGACCTGGCGCTCGATGTCGATGTGAAGTGAGGACGCCTCACGCTCGCGGAGCAGGTCGCGCCCGGCCGCTTCGCACCGGTGTTTTGCGGTCGCGCATTTGGTTCATGCTCTTGCGCAGCCCGCTGTAGAATAACCACGATGGCTATCGTCGACGAGCTCCGGGAGATCGCGGAGCGAGTGCAACGCGAGTTCGAAGAGGAGCGGCGCGTCCTTTCCTTCCAGGAATACCTGCAGCTGTTTTCGAGCGACCCCATCCGCTACTCGCGGGACGCTGCGCGCTACTTGCGCGACGCTTTCGAGCACTACGGCAGGCAGACGGTCGAACGCCCCTGGGGTCAGCTCACGCGCTTCCGCCTCTTCGATCTGCCGTTCCTCGACCCGGACGAGGCCCGGCGCGAGCAGCTCATCGGGCAAGAGTTCGTGCAGGGAGAGATCTACCGGGTGCTCAGCAACTTCGCGCGCGAAGGGCGGCCAAACCGCGTTGCCATGTTGCATGGTCCCAATGGCTCGGCGAAGAGCACCGTGGCCGCCTGCATCATGCGTGCGCTCGAGCACTATTCTACCCAGGACGAGGGCGCGCTCTACCGCTTTCATTGGGTGTTCCCCAACGAGAAGACGCTGCGCGGAGTCATCGGTTTCGGGGGCAAGCGCACGCCAGCCGTCTCGCGTGAAGAAAGCTTCGCCCACCTACCAGAGGAGGAGATCGATGCTCGCCTCTTCATCGAAATGCGCGATCACCCGCTTTTCCTTCTCCCCCGACAGCAGCGCAAAGCAATGCTGGAGCGACGGTACTCGGAGTCGGGCCTGCGCGAGCCTCCGCCGGCCTGGGTGCTGAGGGGGGAGCTATCGCACAAGAGTCGGCAGGTCTACGATTCCCTGCTCACTACGTACGAGGGCTCGCTCGACCAGGTGTTGCGTCACGTGCAGGTCGAACGTTACTTCGTGTCGCGACGCTATCGCGTGGGCGCCGTGACGCTCGGACCTCAGCTGTCGCTCGACGCAGGTGAGCGTCAGGTTACTGCCGATCGCAGCCTGGGGGCGCTACCGACGGCCTTGCAAGCCATCACCATGTTCGAGGCGTTTGGTGAGCTGGTCGATGCGGCAGGAGGATTGCTCGAGTTTTCGGACCTCTTGAAGCGCCCGCTGGACGCCTTCAAGTACCTGCAGATCACCGCCGAGACGGGCGAGGTCGCCCTGCGCTCACAAAATCTGCACGTGAACTGCGTGATGCTCGCCAGCGCCAACGAGATCCACCTGGCAGCCTTTCGCGAGCATCCCGAGTTCGAGAGCTTCCGCGGACGCTTCGAGATGGTGCGGGCGCCGTACCTGCTCAGCTGGATGGACGAACAAGCCATCTACGACGCGCAGGTCGCCTCCCAAGTCCGCTGTCACGTGGCGCCTCACGCCACGCAGATGGCAGCGATGTTCGCCGTGCTCACGCGCATGCGCAGGCCCAACACGGAGCGTTATCAAAAGCCACTGCGCGACCTGGTGAGCGAGCTGTCGGCGGTCGAAAAGATGGATCTGTATACGACGGCTACGCCGCCCGCGCGGTTGGACGAGGAGTCGCGCAAGCTCCTGCGCGCGAGCATCGCCGAACTTTATCGGGAGAGCGACGCGTACCCGATTTATGAGGGCAGCGTCGGGGCAAGCCCGCGTGAGATGCGGGGTGTGTTGCTCGACGCCGCGCAGAACCCCCGTTTTACCAGCCTCTCACCCCTGGCCGTGCTCGACGAGCTCGATGAGCTGTGCGAGCGGCCCAGCGAATACGCATTTCTGCAGGAAGAGAAGCTGCCGGGCGGCTACCACGATCACCTGCTGTTCCGTCGCACGTTGCGCCAGCGCCTGCTCGACGCGTTCGAGGACGAGTTCCGCGTCGCCAGCGGCCTGGTCGACGAGGCCCGCTACAACGAGCTCTTCGATCGTTACGTGACGCACGTGAGCTTCTGGGTGAAAGGGGAAAAGCTGAGGAACGCCATGACTGGGCAATACGAAGATCCCGATGCGCGGCTGATGAGCGAGGTCGAGGCGCTGCTCGGCAAGCCGGCGCGCCCCGAGGAGTTTCGACACGGTCTCATCAGCACGATCGCCGCGTGGGCCATCGATCATCCCGGTCAACCCATGAACAATGCGGTGGTGTTCGCCAGCCACTTGAAGCGCATTCGCGAAGCGGCGTTCGCAGAGCGGCGTACCAGCATCGCTCGGCTGAGCCTCGACATCGCGATCTTGCTCCGCGAAGAGGGAGCTGGCCTCGATGAAGCGCGTCGAACCGCGGCGAAACGTGCGGTGGAAGAGTTGAAGAAGCGCTTCGGTTACGAGGATGCCTCGGCTGCCGATGCGGCCGCAGCCCTGGTCAGAGAGCGCTTCCACCAGGTACTGCCTTGACAGCCGGGGCGGGCGTTGCGCTGAGCCGAGCCGAAGTGCGCGGAGCGGAGCCAGAGATGTTGTTCGATACCCACTGTCACCTGGACACCACACACTCGGGGGAGGACCCGGCAGAGGTGCTCGCGCGCGCGCGGAGCGCGGGCGTGGGCTATTTCACGTGCATTGGCGTGGGTGGCCCGAGCGCGATGCGCGAGGCAGTGGCGCTCGCGGAAGCGCATGCGGGCGTGTGGGCCAGCGTCGGTGTTCACCCGCATGACGCCGCGACCTTCGACGCCGATACCGAGGCTCTGCTACGGGAGCTGGCGGTGCATCCGCGGGTCGTCGCGCTCGGCGAGGTTGGGCTCGACTACCACTACGATCATTCACCCCGCGAGCTGCAACGGGAGTTGTTCGCCAAGGCCATCGCGTTCGCACGCTCCCTGCACAAACCTCTTGTCATTCACACGCGGAGCGCCGCCGGAGACACACTGGCCCTGCTCGCCTCGGAGAATGCCCGCGACGTGGGCGGCATCATTCACTGTTTCAGTGAGGACCGAGCCTTCGCCGCCCGCGCCCTCGACCTGGGCTTCGACCTCTCGTTCTCGGGCATCGTGACCTTCAAAAGCGCCACGGCCATTCAGGACGTGGCGGCGTGGGCGCCCGCCGAGCGGATTCTGGTGGAGACCGACAGCCCCTACCTGGCGCCGGTGCCTCTGAGAGGACGACCCTGTGAGCCGGCGTTCGTGGTGCACACGGCCCGACGTGTGGCGGAGCTTCGGGGAGTCGCGCTGGCACACCTCATCGAGCTCACGACAGCCAATGCGCTGCGTCGCTTCGGGATAGCTGGGCACGCAGCTGACGCAGTGTAGGCCTTGAGCCTGAAGGTGGAACCGGTAACAATTGAGGCGTGCGGCTGTCACGTTCTGACCCGAGCGCGCTCGTCGCCTCCATCGCTGCCCACTGCGTGCTGGTGGGTTTGGGCGCGTGGTTCTGGGCGAGGAGTGCGGAGCCGCCAGCAGCGCCGCCGCCTTTCGAGGTAGCCATCGAGGAGCACGAGCCCGACCCCGGAGGCGTGTTCGAGGGCAACAGCGGGAGCGAGCGGTTACGCGTGCCGGTCCAGCGTCCAGAGCCACAGCTGGCTGGAGGGGGCGAGCACGCGCCGCGCCCAGACATCGGTCGTCCCGGAAAAGGGGGCACGCTTGGCAGTGATCGCGCGGCGAACCTCTCGAGCAGCATCGATCCATTGACACTCGAGCGCGACGCACCCAATCACTGGCGCCGCAGCGAAGTGCAACGCCTCGCGGTCGCGCGCGTGCGTCGGAGCTGGGACGACCGTCGAGCGACCCCCCAGCCGATGGAGCTCGATTTCGTCGCAAGTGGCAAAGGCAAGCTGACCGCGCGCCGCCCACTCGCCGCCTCGAACCCGGGCCCGGGAAGCAACGTCAGCTCGACACCCGAAGCCGAGGGGTTCGCCCGAGGCACCGATCCTGGTGACAATGCTCTGGCGGCCATCGGGGATCGAAGGCTGGGGGGCCACAAGGTGCCCGCCGCAGGGGTGCCCCTCGCCACCAGCGGAGAGGTTCGTCGCAGCGCTTCCATCATTACTGCTCGGCCCTGGGTGCCGCAGGAGCGGGCCGCAGTACCTGCGGCGCAGCGCGACCGCCCCAGCGATACGGTCGACAGTCAGCAGCGCGTGGCAAGTCGCGTGGCGGCCTTGATGCAGGCCAGCGCGCTGGGGGGCAATGGCGAGCAGGGAGTCGGGGGGGAGCCGAGTCCCATGCCGCCCGCGGCCGGCGCTGACCACGGTTCTGGCTCCCGCTCCTCGCCGGCCGGCAGCGGCGCAGGCCCGTACCGGGAGCTCGGCAGCGACCCGGGGCTCGAAGGATTTTATCGACAAATCCTGGCGCGGCTTGATTCGGCGCTGCGAGGAACTTTTCCGCATTGGGCCATCGTCGAGGGCCGCGGGGGCATGGTCGTGTTCGACTTGGTGTTGCACGACGACGGTCGCGTCTCGCGCGTCGCAGTGGTGCGTCCCAGCGGAATTGCCGAATACGACCGCAACGTCCTGGTTGCGGTGCGCGGAATTCCGTCGTTCGGGCGTGTGCCAAGCGCGTTTGGTGGTCGGGCGGTGCTGCGCATCAGCTGGGACTCGCTCAATCCGGTGGTCGGCCGCGACGGCCGGGGTCCTGGGCAGCGGCCCCACTGACCCGGCACCGGCTTCAAAGCCGACTTGACAGGCCTTCCATGAAGATAATATTGCGGCGCGTCTCGCCGAAGTAGCTCAGCTGGTTAGAGCACGCGCTTCATAAGCGTGGGGTCGTCGGTTCAAGTCCGACTTTCGGCACTGATACCTCAACGCCCCAGGTGCGGGGAGAGCCAGCCTGGCCCTTGGCGCCTCAGAGCAGCGCCGCCAACAACCCGTCCGCAGCCGGGCTGCTCGGGAACAGCAGCCGCTGACGACGGGGACGATCCCTCCACGCAAGGGCTAGCGGGCCTCGTACGCGCCGAGATCGGGGGCACCGATGTACAGGCTGTTGCCCGCGAAGTCCTGGCCACCGTTATCCGCGACTGGCACGCCAGCGTCGATGGCGGGTGAGTCGGCACTCAGCCGATATCCGAGCAGCGAGGTGAACGCTGGGCCCGACGTGTTCCCGTTTGCTCCCATGCCAGGGCTCACGAAGCGCGGATCGGCCACGATCGCGCTCAGGTCTTCTTGCGGCACGTTGACGTTCGCGCCGAAGTAAAGGTTGCTCCGATAGGTGATGCCGCCGCCGGTGGTCAGCACGGGCTCCGCGCCCATGCCAACGAAGATGTTGTTGCTGAACGCGTACTCGGCTGGAAGAAACTGGCCGAAGCCGTACGCCAGGCGCGCCTGCTCGGAGCGCACGTAGAACGTGTTGTTGTAGATCACGTTCGAGGCAGCGCTATCGGAGTGAAGGTAGACCTGATAGCGCGTGTTGTCCTGGAAGACGTTGTAACGCACGATCGCGTCTCCGAACAGGAACTGCGAGAGCAGGAGGCCGTCGCCGTTGTCGTGCAGGTAGTTGTATTGGATGATGGTGTTGGTCGTGCCCTTGCCGGCGTCGATGCCATTGAACTGCGAGCCGCCAGCCTTCATCGTGGTGCCGTACGTCTCGTTTCGCTGAACCGTCACGGCGTCCGTGTAGTAGAGCTCGATCGCGCTAGTGCCCGCCTCGCTCACCACGTTGCCTTCGAGCAGCGCGTCGCGAACGCTGCTCAGATAGATGCCGTTGCACGCGAAGCTCGAGCTCCGCTGGTTCAAGTAATTGTTTCGAATCACGACCCGCGTATGCGGGCTGTAGCTGCTCTCTGCGGCGGTGTTCCTGATTGCCCAATGCACGTCGGCGTCGAGCTGTTTGAACGCGATGCCGGCGAACGAGCAGTCCGTGATGACGTTGTCCTCGATCAGGATGTCGTCGAAAGTGGTCTTCACTGGTGGAGTGGTTTTCGTCCGCACTTCGAATACGATTCCGCCGGTGCGCTTGGAGACGTCCCAGCCGGCCTCGAAGGTGATCCCTTCGGCGTTTTGCTGCGCAGACCCGCTGATCCAGTTCACTTCGCCGGTGACGTCATGGACGCGGCAGCGCCGGATCTGAATGTGACGCAGCGTGCCGGCGTCCTGGCCGATCACCGCGATGCCGCGGTAGTCGCCGACGAAGGCTTTTCGATTCGTGATGTCGAGGTTGTTGAGCTCCCAGTACGACTGGTTGACGAGCTCGACGGCGCTGTCATCGTTTGCGCCCGCGGCGATGCGCGGCTTGTCGCCGCTGCCGAACTGGTCGATCGCGATGGGCGCCTCGCTGGTGCCCGAGCCGCGCGGCGCGAGCTTTCCCGTCCAGCTGGCGCCCGCGCGAAAGCACAGCGTGTCACCCGGCTGGAACAGCGTCGCGTTGACCTTGGTCAGCGATTGCCATGCTGTCGACGGGCTCTTGCCGTCGTTGCTGTCGTCGCCGCTCGCGGCGTCCACGTAGTAGCCCGGTCCGTTGACGCAGCGGTTGCCGGCGCCTGCGGAGGCACCGGCGCCGGCAGATCCGGCCGCGCCTCCAGCAGCGGGCCGATCCCATCCTGCGTCCAGCTTGCGCTGGCCGCAGGCGGAAAGAGCGACCAGGGCTGCCGCCGTCCCGAGCGCGCCGACCGCCGGGAAACAGGGCGGGCTGGTGCGTCGCCTCAAGGCGGGGATTCCACCAGCTGTTTCATGCCGGATTGCAGCACACTGTGCGGGAAGCGCTTGCGAAACGCCTCGGCCGCCCGGCGCGCCTCTGCCGATCGATTGAGCCCCGCTAGCGCCCGCACCCGCAAGGCCTCGCGCTCCTCCACCAGCTGACCGTTGCCGAAGCGGCGCCTGTGCTCGGAAATCGCGGCAAGCGCGGCCGTGAAGTCACCGCGCTTCACGGCCGCACGTGCGGGTTGAAGCACCTGCAGCTCGCGCGCATAGTCAGCGGCGCCTAAGGGGGCAGCGCTGACGGGCAGCGACCGCGCGCTCGTCTTTCGCGAACGTTCTGCTCCGCCAGCGAACACGGGTGGAGACAGCTCCCTGCGCTCCCTTTCGCCTGCGAGCGCCTGAGCACGCTCGTCCGCCGACGCCTGACTTACCGCGGGAGGCTCGGTCAGCGCTTCGCGCGCCGCTTGAACCCGCGCAGCGCGAGGGGCGGGTGCGGCTGCAGAAGGCGAGCCGGCCAGCGCTGGCGGGCGCGAAGAGGCGCGCCGCTCGGTCACGATGGCGGCTGCGGACACGGCCGCTAGGGCAAGCACGGCAAACGCACCAGCCAGGGTCCTCGTTGCCAAACGCGGCGGGGCAGGCGGCGTCGAGGGGCGCACGAGGGCCGCGCGAGCCCTCGCGACGGCCCGACATCGAACGTCCTCTGACTGCGGCAGACCGTCGCGTTCAATCGCAAGGAGTGCCTCGACCTCCGCGCTGAGAGGCTTTGATTTGAAGAGAGTCATCGAGGCCTCATTCCCTGGTCGATCGAACGAACGGCAGCTTCGAACTCCTTGCGAGCTTTGCGCAGCCGGGAGTAAGCGGTAAAAAGCGGGATGGACAGCGCCGAGGCGATGTCGCGCATGGGGACCTCGTCGATGTCGTGCATCACGAACACCGCGCGGCGCGCTAGTGGCACGCAGTCGAGCGCTGCAAGCACCAGACGGCGTGTTTGCTCGGCCATCAGGGCCTGTTCGGCCGAGCTGCAAGCCGACAACTCTTGAGTGACGAGCGCGTCGGGCGACGCGTGTGGAATTTCCCGGACCGTCCGTTTCCGATGCGCGGACGCAACGCGGAACGCGATCCCGAACAGCCACGGCCTCAGCGCGCGCGACGCATCGTAGTCAGGCCAGCGACGATGGAAAATCAGGAAAACCTCGTGCACCAGGTCCTCCACCTCCGACTCGTTGACGCCCAGTCGTCGGAGCGTTCTGAACAGATAGTCGAGCTCCTGCTGGAACGCGGCGAGGCAATCGCTGGCGCTTGCTACGTCGTCGTTCGACATGCAAACCGGCAGCGTGCGTCCAATCGCCACCGTCTCGATTGTCACGAGCAGGCCCAGCTTGTCATCGAAAAAGGCCAGCCACGTCGATACCCAATCTGAGACCAACATCTGGCGTGGTCCACGCCGGCGCTCCCCTCAGATAGACGGTGCGCGGCGTGAGCATGGCCAAGGCGTCGAGGTGGACCAGCGTGGCGAGGCGCTCGCGCAGCGGCAGCCCAAAGCCGAGCCGTAGCCCTGCGCGTGCCGTGGTAGACGAGGGCGCACGCACCTCGTCGACGCCGAAGCCTTCGACCCGCACCCGCCCCATACCAGCAAGGACGCACAGCATCAAAGGGTCGAGGGTCGTACAGGGAGCCAGGGAGCCTCCGTAGCTGCTGAAGCGAAATCCGCTTCCATCGGGCTGCGTTTGCGTCACTGGCAGGTCTGGCTCGAGCGCCAGTTCAAGTGAGAACGGCCCTGTGCCGATCGTGCCGAACAGTCGCGCGCCGGCGCTGAGTGAGGGGGCGATGCCATGTGATGCCGTCGGTCCACCCCCGAACGCCAGCACCCGGCCCGGTTGCCTGGAGCGCTTCCGAGGGGGCAAAGCCAGCTGCTCGGAGCGGGCGCCAGGACGGGACGCTTTCGCTTTGCCGGCCGCAGCCTCGTCGGCGGGCTGAACGTCCGTTGCCGAGGTGCTGAGCAGCTGAATTTGCACCGCGATGGCGAAGCTCATGGCGCGCGCGAGCTCGGCGCAATCGCCGGAGGGCGAGGTTAGCCGGCGCTCACCCGTGCGTTCGGCCGCCGCGTCGCTCCACACCAGCGTGCCCGCGAGGGCACCGCTCTGATCAGGTCGTATGCGCGCGCGTAAGCGCAAGGCTGCGCGCTCATTGAAGGCCTCGTAGCGAAGCTGCTCTCCAACCAGGCCTCGGAAGTGCAGATCGCTCGGGCAGCCAGCGGCGCCTGGAGCCACTTCGTAAAGCAGTGCAACGGAGAGCGGCTGGCCCGGCCCTGCTGCCGCGCTGACCGGCAACGCCATCGCGCCTGCAATGGCGATGTAGGGCTGAATCCGCCGCATAGGCCCGAGCGACCCTAACAGCGCGTTCCCTCGAACAGGAAAAGCCGCGTGAGCAACGATAAGTTCGCTCGCAATCGCTGGCTCAGTTACCTCTACGGCTCCCGGCTCGCTTCGGCCGTGGGAGAGTGGCCCTGGTCCGATGTCTTCAAGAGCAACGACCTGGATAGCTTGAGGCTGTCCTTGCTGAGCGCTGGGATTTTCGGCCTGGGCGACGCCATCAATGGCGTGACCAAGGCCAACGTCGCGCAGGCGGTTCGAACCGACGGCGTGATCGTGAAGCCCGACGTTCCGATTGTCCCGCTCGACCGTGCGTTCGTGAGCGAGGCGAGCGGCAATGGACCCATGGTCGCAACGACCTACTCGGCTCACCCCGGCGGAAGGACCACGTATCTCGTTGCATTTAGCGACGCGAGCGCCACGCTCGCCTTCACGCCCGCGGAGCTGGGCTACGCTGGCGACATTTACGTGTATGACGCCAACCGCAGAACAGGCCGACTGACGGCTGCCGCGGCCACGTACACGGATCCAGTCGCGGCCACCGGCAGCGCCTACTATGTCATTGCGCCCGTAGGAAAGTCCGGCATCGCGTTCCTCGGAGATGCAGGCAAGTTCGCCTCCACCGGCAAGAAGCGTGTCTCCAGCTTCATGGACGACGGCGTCGTGACCGCGACGCTGGTGTTTTCCGCGGGCGAGACCGCGACGCTCCATGGCTATGCAGCGGCCGCTCCGACCGTCGCGGCGACCAGCGGGACCGTCGGACCGGTGACCTACGACGCCAGCAACAAGCGATTCACAGTGCTGGTGACGCCAGCGGCGGGCGCTGCGACCGTCAAGATCATGCCGTGAAAGCGGCGGCCTGGACGTGCACTGCTGATCGGCCGTGCCGCGGCGTGCGGGGGTGAAGCGGTGAGCGAAGGTGCTCCGGGCCTGTGAGCTGTGGCATTGTTGCGGGCCGCTGGCCTCTAGCGTGCGGCCGCTCGCGTTTGTTGGTGCAGCGGCGCGCGGATTCCCCCAACGGCGTGCCATGCTACCGCTTCAGCGGGGCTGGCGCGCGGAAGCGCTGCCGCCTCCTCACGCCGCATCGGCAGGTCATGAGCAAGAAATCGCAGATCGTGGTTATCGGTGCCTCGGCAGGGGGCGTCCAAGCACTTCAACAGCTAGTCAGCGATCTGCCCGAGACGCTGGATGCGGCTTTATTCGTCGTGTTGCATAGCTCACCGAGTGCCCCCAGTGCGCTCGCCAGCATCCTTCAGCGCTGCACGAAGCTACCTGTTCATGAGGCGGAGGACGGGCGTCCTGTGACGAGCGGCACAATTACGGTTGCGAAGCCCGACTATCACCTGATCCTCGATGGTGACGTCGTGCGCCTCACGCGAGGTCCGAAGGAGAATCGCACGCGCCCCGCCATCGATGCGCTGTTTCGCTCTGCAGCCCACTCGCACTCCGAGCGCGTGACGGCCGTCATCTTGACGGGAGCGCTGGACGACGGGACGGCGGGGTTGTGGTGGGTCCGCGACCGGCATGGCACGGCCATCGTCCAGGAACCATCTGACGCGGCCTTCCCGTCAATGCCCACCAGCGCTCTTCAATATGCCGGTGCCGATTATGTGGTGCCCGTCTCCGGCATCGGACCGCTCCTGGCCAAGCTCGGCAGTGGGACCGCCAGGTCGACGGCCAAGCCGGTTTCCAAGGAGTTGGAAGTGGAGATTCACATCGCCAGGGAAGGTCGCGGTCTACAGGCGGGCGTGATGGACTTGGGTCCAATCACGCCTTACACCTGCCCTGAGTGCCACGGGATTCTGGTCCAGCTCAAAGAGGGTGGCGTGCCGCGCTTCCGCTGCCACACAGGTCACGCGTATTCCATCAACAACCTGCTCGCCGAGGTGACGGAGTACGTCGAGGACGCGCTCTGGAACGCAATCCGCTCGATCGAAGAGAGCGCGATGTTACTGAAGCACATCGCGAACCACGTGCGGACGAGCAAGGACGACAGCGCAACGGCCGAGCTCTTCGAGAAAAAGGCAACTGACACGCTGCGTCGCGCCGACCTCGTGCGTCAAGCAGCCATCGAGCATCAAACGCTCAGCCAGGACAACCTCGCTGACGTCAAGCTGGTGCACCGCTGAGGGGGGGAGCGCGCTCGCGTGGAATACGCAGCACGCGCCTGCAGCCGACGTGAACGCTCCGGACGGTGCAACGTACAAAACGCACGCGGCCCGGCGAAGCCGAGCCGCGTCGTGGTCCTGCGCGAAGGCCGCAGCTAACGAGCTGGTCGGGGCCGCTCCGCGGTGCTTTCCACTGCGGAGCTGGGCGGCCGCTGAGCCGCGTCCGTGTAGGTGGCTATCCCGACGTAGCGCAAGATACGTTGGCAATTGGCGCTGCCGACCACGCCCGAGCAGGGGTCTTCGCCCTCGAAACGCAGCTTGCGGGCGCGCAACGCGGAAAGAATATCGGCGGTGATGTCGTGACCGCCCTCCTTGCACTGGGTGTCATGGCAAGGCAACACGAACAGAGCGGGCGCGCTCGAAACCACGATGCGCCGGATGTGGGAGGCCTCGGGATTGGAAATGCCCGAGCGGCTCTCCTGCATCTCGAGGCGGAGGCTCTCCAGGCCGGGCACCGTCGCCGACAGGCGAACGGCGTCGTCCTCGCGCTGGCGGCGCTCCGCGAAGCGCTGCGCGGCCTCCTGATTGCGACGCCACATCACTCTACCTCGCGGTCGTCGAACTCGATGGGCTGCGGCCCGGGGATGATGCCGGCGATATCAGGATCCATTCCGCCTTCGGCGGCCGGACGGTTCTCTTTAGCGCTCTTGCGTGCCTGACGGTCGGCCTGCTTGTCGCGTTGCTTCTCCTGTCGAAGCTTCTCCTTGTTGCGCTTCATGAAAGTAGTAGGCATGCATCACTCTCCTGTTCTGGACCAAAGGACAGACTGAAAAAGCCGGGCGCTCGGCCGCCCCGCTCCCCTTCTGGCCTCACCAACGCGCGCCCTCTCGTTACTGACGCTCGCCCGAAGGCATTCAGTCAGCGTTGAAAGGCAGTTTCCCTTGGCGCGATTACCCATCCTGTTCGCTCTCCATACGGCTGTCCGCGCCCCAGGGCGTAGACCTAATCCAACGATGCCGTCGAGATCGGAGAACGGCCGAAGCTAACTTCGCGGCCGCTCAACGCCACCGGAACGGGGGCGCGTCGCGATCTGAAAAGGGTGCTTGGGTCGTCTACGGTAACGTCAGTGAGCTCGGATAGTAGCTCAAAACCGTCTCGGATGCAACGAGCGCGCCCCGCTCCGACGTGCCGCCGAAAAGCACTAACCTGACGGGGTTTACTACGTGCGCGAGTGGGCTTGGGTTTCCTGAACGGCTGCTTCGAGGTCATCATCGGCAGCGAGAACCTCAGCTTGCGATGCAAGTGGCGGCAGAGCGTACGGCACTGGAGTGGAGCCGCCAGTGCGCGTCTGTCGGACAGCTGGTTCCCGACGCACGCCGCCGGTCGCGAAAGCCGTGGCTCACGGGCGCCGAAAGTATGAAATCTTTCTTTTTGGGCTTTGCTGTTCGCCCATCCAGAAATCGCGTGATATGGACAGAAGCGCAGGGTCTGTACCGCGGTTTGCCCCACATACACACCCCCCCAAACAACCCCCCGCCTGCGGTGCGGACCCTGCATTAGAAATTGCCGGCTCTCCTGCGCGAGCCGTCTTGATCGGGGCCGGCTCGAGCGCGTCACTCCGTGGGTTTGACATACGCGTTGCAGCTGGCGAGGAGGGCAGCAGGCGGTCGCTGCACAGCGCGGGCAACCTCGGTCACCCTACTGGCACACGAGGGCAGGCGCGAGCGGGCATCTCTCCCTGGGTGCGCGACTCGCGGCGCGAGCTGTGACGCGCGGCGAGAACGCCCCCGTGGCAACCCACGATCATTTCAAGTTCGTGAGCGGGCCCGTGCAGTACGCCGCACCACCGAACGTCGTGCGGTTGTCGCCAAACAGATTCAGAATCGAGACCAGTAAATTGTTGTGCGACAGGGCGGAGTACTTCAAAAAGCGACCGCCACGTAGGCCTCCACCGCCCCCGGCTACCAGCAGCGGGAGGTTGTTCTTCTTGTGCGTGCTGGGCTCCTGAAGCTCGGAGCCGATCAGGACCACGCTCTCGTCGAGCAACGTCTTGTTCTCGCCCATCATCACGCCGTTCATCGCCTTGAGAAGGTAGGCATGTTGCTCGGAGTACCAGGTGGCGATCTTCTCACAGGCGGGCGCATTGAAGCCGCCATCGTGCTGGTAGTAGTGATGATGATTCGGCAAGCTCAGCCACGGGAAGGTGTGCTTGGCCTCGGTGTCGCTCCACTGGAGCGTGGCGACAGGGGTGATCTCGCAGGCGAGGGCCATGACGATCATGTCCATCATCAGCTTGCCGACCTTCGGGATGGCGGCGTCGGTCGACGTGTCCTTGATGGAGCCGTCGTTCGCCGAGCTTCGCCCCGAGGTCGGATTGTAGTCGGCGGTGTCCACCAGCGTCGGAGGCACGCACCCGGCGCCCGTGCTGGTCACGGCGGTCAACGAGTTCTCGATTTCGCGGATCTTGGTGAGATGCTCGTCCAGGCGCATCTTGTCGCTGCCACCGAGCTTCTGCGACAGAGCAAGGTAACGCTTGTCGAGGTAATCCAACACGGACTTTTTACGAGCCGTGGCTGCAGCTACGGCGGGGTCCGCGCCGCTGGCGCCTACCCCCTTGAACAAGTTGTCCCAGACGACCTTTGGATCGAGCGAAGGCGCAATGGGGGCGAAGCCCGGCGAGTCGGCGAAATTCAGAGCATTGATCGGATGCAGCAGGCCGTGCGATTTGCCGGTTGCCCAGCGGATCGCGGTGGTCAAGCTCTTGTGCTTCATGGCAGGCTTTCCCGCCGCCTTCAGGTCGGCCGCGATCTTGGTGGCGATGACCTGATCGATGGAAGGACCGGACGCGTACTTCGTGTTGGGAGTGACCTGCGCCGTACCGCTCAACAACGCGATGATGCCGGCCTGGTGTTGCTCACCCACCGCGCTCTTCATGTCGAGGCCTTGGAACATCAGGAGCTTGCTCTTGACGGCCTCCAACGGGGCGAGGATGGGGCTCAGCACGGGTGCCGCCTCGGTGCCGCCCGGGACCCACTTGTTCAAAACGGTGCCGCCGGGTTGATAGATGGCGATGAAGCGTTTCGCGGCCGTCGCCACCTGAGCCTGTGCTTCGGAAGGGCGCATGATCTCGAGCCACGGCAATGCCACCGCGATACCCCCGGCTCCTCGGAGCACGGCTCGTCTGCTCAATTGAAACTTTGCCATACGATAATCCTTACCGGGCGGGGAAGTAGTGGAACGCGTCCGTCTGGGTCAGGTCGAGCAGAAGCTGTTTGACCTTGAATCCGGACTTCCTGAAGGCCAGCTGCACGTCTTCTTGAACGCACGCGTCCTCGGTGCGGAAAGTGACGCCGTAGGCGAACTCGCCCCAATGCTTCGAGAAGCAGTCGTGGGTCTCTGGCGCAGCGGCGATTTTCTGGACGAGCTCGACCGCGCCGCTCACGGGGCCGTGGCCCGGCAGCGCGCCGCTGGGGTCGATCGGTGCACCGTTCTCCGTGGTGCGGAAGCGGCCGACGGCGTCGAAGCTCTCGAGCGTGAGCCCCACCGGGTCCATGTACTGATGGCACGTCACGCACAACGCTTCCTTGCTGTGGGCAGAGTAGCGCTCACGCGCAGTGGGAGCCGAGTACGGATCCGGCGGCTTGATGTCGTCGGCGATGGACGAAGGTGGCGCGGGAATCGCTTGGCAGAGAAGCTTCTGCATCACGAAGGAGCCGCGCAGGACCGGGTTCGTGTGATCCGAATGCGACGAGCCCGCTGCGAAGCTGCCCTGCGTGAGCACACCGAGACGCTGGCTCGTGTCGAGGTTCACCTTCTGGAACGCGTCACCCTGTACGGCTGGCATGCCGTAGAAGGCTGCCAATGGGCCGTTCACGTAAGTATAGGGGGCCGTTAGCAATGCGGACCAGCTGGCGTCCGCTTCGAAAATCTCCTTCTCCAAGAAGAGATGCGTTTCCTGCCGCAGTAAGCCGCCGATCGCGGGGCTGAAGGTCGGGTAGAGCTCGGTGCTCCGTTCGAGGTCATTCAAACCGCTCAGAGGCAGGAGATTGTCGAAGAAGTAATGAGCAACGCCTTTCGCTAACCCCCTGGGATCGCTGACCATGCGTTGGGCGTGCGTCAATACGCCCGCCTTGGTGGAAAGCTCACCGGCCTTGGCAGCAGAGCGGAGCGTCTCATCCGGCATCGTGCCCCACAGCAGGTACGAAAGCCGCGTGGCCATCTCATCTCCCGTCAGACGCCGTACCTGGGCATTCGAAGGCTCCGCCACACCGAACTCCGGGCGGTACAGAAAATCGGGCGCCTGCAGGATCGCCTGGAGCACGGTCGAAACGCCTATCGCGAAGGTGGAGCTCGGCCGCGCCGCCTTGTAGATGGCGAGCAACTCATCTGCCTCACCGGTTGCCAGAGGCCGCCGATAAGCCTTCGGAGTGAGGCTCTCGATGATCGTTCGGGCGCAGGCCTCCTCATTGGCGGACGTTGCCGTCGCGCCGCACGGCGCCAGCTTGCCGAGGGCGGCCGGAGTTTGCGTGGCACGTGTCGCGATGCCTTCGGCGACGCTGAAGTAGGCGGGCACCAGGCTGCCAGCGGCCGACTGCTGTTCGGCGTCGTTGCCGAAGCCATTTCCCAGCTGCCCGGCCGGCAATTCCGCGCCCGGCGACGTGGTGTCGCCCAACAAGTCGCGGACCGTGTTGTTGAACTCGAACTCCGTGAGCCGTCGCAGGGGAGCCCGCGCGGCCTTGATGCCCGCGGTCATGCACCGCGGCTGCGGTGGCGCCCCCGCTGCCCCTCCAGCGGAGATACCGGCGCCGCCGCTGGACCCGCCACCCACACCGGTGCCACCCGTGCCGGAAGGGGCACCCGCGCCGGGCGTCGTGCTCGCGCCGGCCGTACCCGAAGGAGTGCCGCCGGATCCCGGACTCCCATCGTCGGTGCCCGCAACCTGACCCGTGCAGCCGGCCAGCAGCGCTAGAGAGCCAAGCAGCTCCCAGCAGCCAACCCGAAAGAACCTTGTCCTAGTGCCCACATCAGCTGAGGTCATCTGCTGCACTCCTTGTCCACGACGGGCGCTCAACAATCCGAAAGAACCGAGGGAGTGAGGGAGAGCGGAACAGTTGTTCGAACATTTCACTCGTGCTGGCGGACGGTCTTGCGCGGCGGGTACACCGCGGAACGTTGCGGGACCGCTACATGTACAGTGTCTTAACAAGTCGAGTTCGATCGAAATAAGTTCAACGAGGTCAGGTCGCGCACAACCCTCGATTATTTTGAGTGCAGCGCCCGACCCCGTTCTGGGTCAGAAACGAAAAGCTTTTCGCTGCATGCCGTCAGGTTGGATGATTCCGCCAGCGCGTACGCGAGCACACGCACCGCACCGAAGCAGGGACGGCTCAGCGCCGCTCCGTTGGCGCGCACGCGAGCGTTCACTCAGGGCGTGCGTTGGTCTCGCGGACCGGTCGGCGTGCTTGCGGGACCCCGCCTCACAGTGTGGGAGCGGGCCGAGTGGCGCTCACAGCGGATCCGAAAGACACGTGCTCAGCGGAGAACGTTCCCAGCAAGAACTTCCTCCGCAGCGCTCGTGCCGACTTGCTAGTTGTTGCCGAACAGGTCGTGGATCTTGGAGTCGAGAGCGATCGCGATCTTGTACAGACTGGAGATTGAAGGGCTCGACTCGGCGCGTTCGATCTGTGACAGCAGCGAGATGCTCAGGCCGGTTCGGCGGCTCATCTGCTTGAGCGTGAGCTCCTTCTCCTTGCGCAGGGTTCGAATCGTATCGCCGATGATCTTGTGCAGCTGCTCTTCCGGCGTGCGCGCGAGGCCCTTCTTCTTCATCACCCGCGAGAGAACCTCGCGGAACTCGTCGACGTTGAACGGCTTCTTGATGTAGTCGACGGCGTCGAGCTTCATCGACGCGATGGCCGAATCCAGGTTCGGATGTGCCGTAAAAATGATAACGGCGATGTCGCTGTCGATTGAGCGAATGCGCTTCAGGACCTCGATGCCGTCCAACTTCGGCATCATCAGGTCGAGAATCATGACGTGATAGTCACCCTGCCGGATCTCGTCCTCGACGAGAGTAGGATCGCTCACTGTCTTGACGACGAAGCCGTCCTTTTCGAGCAGGGTCTGCATGTACTCGCAAATCGCGCGGTCATCGTCGACGATCAGAATTCGAACGCTCGGTACTTCGATCGCCAAGGCATGCTCCTTTTGTGCGGCAAACTGCGCAGGGTTTCAGTGTCACTATAATATGAAGTAGGTTACCACACCACTATATTTTTGAGGCGCTGGACGCTTTTGTAACCGTTCGGAATAACAGGTAATTTCTCAGAAACTGGGGCCGCCGCCCGCTATGCCCGCGGAATGTTCTTCGCGCGGAAAGTCATTCCCGACCGCGTCGGGCTCGGTTTGCGCCAAGCCGCAAGCGTCGCCGCCGAGGTCGACCACGGGCGGACCTGCAGTGTTTCACGTGAGCGAAAGAACGCAGTGCGGCAAAGAATGCGCGAGCATCTGAGGCACCGAAGAGCTCGCCGCGAGACGCTCAGGTCCGAGCTTCACAAGTCGATGCTAGCGATGTGACGTGCAGACGGAGTGCTGCGCGTGCGGCGTCGACATCTCTACGCCTCTCGAATCCACGCTCAACCTTCCGCTTGTGGCTGACGAGGTGCCGTCGCTGCGCACCCGCGTTGGCTGGCCGTGGAACGACGCCGATTTCCCTGCGTTGTTCGGACGCTGTCAGCTCTGGGCAAGCAGGCGTGACGAGGCCGGTCAGCTCGTCCGGTTCGACTACATGGTGGGCATGGGCCTCGAGCACGGCTACCTCGCAGACGTCATCGTCGAGCCCGTGTCGCAGCGGCGCGTGGGCTCGGCCGCGCTCGTGCCCGTGTCGCTGGCCGAGTCCGAGCGACGGGGCACTCGGTTCGTTACCGTCAGCTTCGAGTCTGAGCTCCATGGCTTCTGCGCCTCGTGGGTTCGCGATCGGTTACGGCGGTCCTGGCGTTCGACAAGCAGCGGCCACTAGAGCCACACGCGCGTGTTGCGCGTTGACGCCGAGCTGATGGTCGAGGTACGCGCTGGACGTGAAGCAAGTGGTGCTCGGGGGAATGCGGTGCCGTGCGGTTGGCATTGGCTTGGCTGTCACTTACAGCGTTTTGGCGGTGCGGGCTGACGCTCAAAGTGGCGTTGCGGCGACAGCGGCGGAGCCGGCTCCGCGATCGGAGCCGACCCCCACGGTGGCAGAGCCGCCCCCTGTGGCATTCCCCGCTGAACAAGCGGGAGTGCCAGCGGAACCTTCGGCGTCCGTACCGCCGCCGGCGCCCGTTCAACCTTCACCGGCCTTCCAGGCTGGCAAGCCGCCAAATCCTGCCCCGTCCACCGACCTCTCCCGCAATCTCCGCGAGCAGCCGGCGCCGGCGATCTCCCCAGCCGCGAACCGAGCCGGGATCGGACTGCTCGTGGCCGGAGGCATGCACACCGGCCTGGCGTTGGGCACTCGTCTCGGCATTGGCGACCTGGGCGTGGAGCTGACAGGAGGCTACCAGCTGCTACTCGCTGTCTGGCATCCGCCGGGCCGTTCCGAGCGCGGCACAGTCGATCTCGGATCGAGCGCTCAGTTCGGCGGTGAGCTCTACTTCACGCCGTGGCACCCAACCGAGCGTTCCGCAATCGGACTGAAGAGCGGCTA
>DASQDA010000248.1:0-2858 GCA_035634435.1 Polyangiaceae bacterium | reverse complement strand
AAGAGGCCGAACGCGAGCGGCTGGTGCAGGAGCGCGAGGCCGAGCGCCTCCGCAAGGTGGCGGAGCGTGAGGCAGAACGGGAGGAAGCTCGCCGGGCGAAAGAGGCCGAGCGCGCTCGCCGCGACGCCGAGCGAGAGGCCTATCGGAAGGCCAAAGAGGTGGAGCGCGAGCGGCTGCGCGCCGAACGCGAAGCGGCTCGACGCGCCCTGGAAGGAAAAGTCGCGCGAGCAAGCAAGCGGGCTCAACGAGCCGAGGGCTTGCTCGGCCGCGGTGGCAGCACGCGAGTCTATCGACCCGACGCGATTCCCGATCAATCGGGGACGCGTCGTCGTCTCGGTGAAGGCGCTCCCATCCCGCTGATCGGCATCCGCCCGGCACGCGCCATGATGGCGGCAGTCGAGGCTCCGGAGCCTGATTCGACGCCAACGCCCGCCAGCGATGCGTCGCCGAACCCGGCGTCGACGCCGATGCCGAGCTCCACGCCCCCAGCGCAGCCGTCAGCGACCAGCGCGCCGCCGGCCGATCCCGCGCGTTTGACCCCTCCGCCACCGCCGGTGCAAAGCATCGAGGAGCGCTGGACCCTGATCAGCGAGCGTCTGCAGAAGACGGACGCCTCCTTTCAGCGCGATTACCGCGAGAGCTTCGACATGTCGTGGATTCACCACGACAGTGCGCTTGAGGGTGTCGTTTATACCTTTCAAGAGCTCAAAACAGCCGTGGATCCGGGCGTTACCGTGGTGCCCGACTCGAGCCTGCAGCCCGTGTGCGAAGAAATCCGCCGCAATCGCCAGGCTATCGAGCTCGTCCGTGAGCTTGCCGACAAGCGCCGTGTGCCTCTGAACGTGGACATCTTGAAGAAGATCTACGTGACGCTGCACCCGGAAGAGGGCGACGTCAAAACGGTCAAGTACCGCAAGGACATCCCCCAGCATCGACTCTATTTCCACGAGTACGCGCCGCCCGACAAGATCGCCTACAAGGTGCGTCAAGTGATGGATTGGCTCAATGGTCCTGAGCCGAAGAAGATGAAGAACGCGCTGCGAGTGGCCGCTCGCGTGCACTACGACCTGCTCCGTGTCTTCCCGTTTCAGACCGACAGCGGCAAAGTGGCTCGCTTGCTCATGAACATCATCTTGATGCGAGCCGGGCATCCACCAGCCATCATCCATTCGACCGAGCGCCAGAAGTACTACGAGGCGCTCAAGGGCCAGCTCCCGATCATCATCACCATGGTGAACGAAGCCATCTCGAACGCTCTGCTCAGCATCGAGAAGCGCCTGGACGAATACGAATCGCGCGGCCGCGTGGTGCCCGCGGCGAGCAGCGCTAGCGGCAACGGCGGAGCCGCAGCGTCCTGAGAGGGCGGCGGCCGCGTCGAGCGACCGCTCTCCACCCGCGCCGACTCAGTCGCCCGCGGCGATCACGTCCCAGCCGGTCGTCTGGGCTAGGCGCGCCAGCGCCATGTTGTAGTCGAGGGTGGCTGACATCTGAGCGAAGCGCTTGAGCGCGAATTCCTTCGCGGGGTCCACGACGTCGCCGTCCTCGAAGGTACCGACCTCGATGCCCTGTTGCACCTGGATGAGCCAACGTTTCGCGTAGCCAAACGCTCGCGTGTAGGCGTCGAGCCGGCGGGCGGCGTCTTCGGCCTCCCGATAAGCCTGCTCCACCTCGACCCCCACCCCACCCAACGCGTATCGCTCCGTCGCGCGCTGTTCCTCGAGCTGCGCAGCTGCCTGCGAGTAGCGCGCCGCCTGGGGAAGGAAATCGAGCTTGTAGCGAAACGCGAGCGCTGCGCCGTACGACTGCGCGTGGCCGATGTCCCGCACGAATGGGTTTCGCTGATCGGTGATGCCGGGCGCATTCAGCCAGCGCGCGGTCACCCCCAGGCCAATGTCGGGGAAGAACCGGGCGCGCTCGAGCCGGAGCTGCGCCTCGCGCGCGAGCACCCCGGCGCGGGCCATGTTCACTTCGGGCCGATGCAGTCGGGCGGCCGCAAGATAATTGGCAAGCGGCGCGAGGTGGTGAGTCAAGCGGCGCAACGGCTCGTCGGGAACGTCCAAGCCCGCTGACAGGCCCGTCAAGAACCGAAGTCCGGAGAGCGCGATGGCCTCTTGCTTACGTGCCTCGCTCTCGCGCGCCGTCAGCTCCTCACGGTTCATCTTCAGCTTGAGCAGCTCGATCTCGTCGCCCTCGCCAGCTTCCACGCGCTTCTCCATGCTGACGACGTACTTGTCGATGCGCTGCGTGGCCTCACGGATGAGGAGCAACGCGTCCCTTGCCAGCAACACCCCGTAGAAAGCGCGCCGCACCGAGAGCCGGATCTCGTTCTTCTCCTTCTGAACCTCGTTCTCGCCGACTTTCACCTGCGCCTCTGCGGCGTCCCAGAGATTGCTGATTTTGCCAAACGTCCAGAGCGGAATCAGGCCGTCGATGCCTATCTGCCAGGCGAAAGCCATGTCGTTGGAGACGGGCAGATCCGAGTCTGGGCTGTAGACCGACGTCCCGCGGACTTCCGGAGCGAGCGCCACGCCGCCTGTCACGTTGAACTCGCTATACGGCGCGGTGTGTGCCTGCGACAGCTGTGCCCGCTTCTGCGCCAGACGCGCCCGGGCCTCGTGCACCTTGGGATAGTTGCGCTCCGCGAGAAACAGACAGCGGCTGAGCGTGTACACGGCAGCTCGGGGGCGCGCGGGCATCACGCCTGCTCCTGCAACGGGGATGCTCGCTTCGGCGGCGGGCTGCGCCTGCGCGGTTGCGGCAGCCAATGTCAGAAAACAAACGATGCGCCGAGCGAACGTACGAGCCATCAGTCTTCGTCGCGCATTCTTACCCCAGCTCGCTTGGCTGCACGACGAAAG
>DASQDA010000247.1:0-13171 GCA_035634435.1 Polyangiaceae bacterium | reverse complement strand
GCGGCGCTCGACGCCGTCGTCGCCGCGCTGGCGCACCCGGCGCGGCGGCAGATCCTACTGACGATCCACTTTCGCGGCTCGGCTACCGCAGGCGAGATCGCAGGTCGCTTTGCGCACAAGTGGCCCACGACGACGCGGCACTTGCGCGTGCTCGAGGATGCCGGTCTGGTGCGGCACGAGAAGCACGGCCGGACCCGCGTGTATACCGTGGACAAAACGCGGCTCGCGCTCGTCAGTGAGTGGCTGGGCTGGTTCGAGTCGCCGCCGCCGGCAACTGGCGGCTCGTGACGGTCTCCAGACTGCAGAGACACCCTCGCTCCGTTTCCACGAGGGGCGGTCGGAAGCCTTGCGCGCGGCCTCTTCATGCACACCGCTGCGCGCGCTGTAGGTGGTGTACGTCGACTGCAGGGCTTTAGAAAAGGCAACGGCCCGCGTCCGGGAGGAGACGCGAGCCGTTGGGGAGTTAATTGCAAGCGTCCTGCCCCGGTGAGGGAAACCGTGGCGCCGCTTGCAATTCCCTGTTTTGCACGCGGCGTGCCAGCCACCAACGCAGCGTAAAGCGCAGAAACGCTGAGCTTGCGCCGGTACACAGCCCCGCCGCGGGACGTAGGCTGCCTCACTCGTCTCGTTTCAGAACCATTCGCCATCACCTTCGCAGATTGTGAAGTCAGCGCGCGGATTGTGAAGCTGATCGCTCTTCAGGGGCCCAGGCGGCTGCTCCGAGCACGCGTCCTGCTGCCGCCGCATGGATAAAACGCGCGGAATGCGCGTCTGACGCGCGAGGGGAGCGCAAACCGGGCCTTTGCTAGGCAAGGCGGTATGATTCGCCGCACGATCCATGGCCGATCACCCTGCCTCCATCCGCGATGGTCGCTACTCCGTCACGGGCGTGCTCGGGGAAGGGGCGCAGGCGCAAACGCTGGCTGCGGTCGACCATCGTGACGGGCGCGCTGTCGCCATCAAGCGTTTCATCGTGCGCGGGGCTCGCTCGTGGAAGGACGTGGAGCTAGCGGAGCGCGAGGCGCGCGTGCTCGGAAGCCTGCAGCACGAGAGCCTTCCGGGTTACGTGGAGCACTTCGAGGAGGCGGGCGAGCTCTACCTGGTGATGGAGCGCGTGGAGGGGGAGTCGCTCCAGCAATTGAGGAAGCGTGGAGCGCGCCTGCAACCTGCGGAGGTGCTCAGGTTGCTGACCGAGCTGGGTGCGGTGCTTGACTACCTCCACGCGCACTCGCCGCCGATTATTCACCGTGACATCAAGCCCGGCAACGTGATCCGTCGCCCCGACGGCAGCTTCGTGCTGGTCGACTTCGGCAGCGTGCGCGATCGGTTGAAGGTGGACGGCGGCAGCACGGTCGTCGGCACCTTCGGCTACATGGCGCCCGAGCAGTTTCAGGGCCGCGCGTTGCCGCAAACGGATGTGTACGCGCTCGGCGTCACCGCGCTTTCGCTCTTGACCGGCGAGGAACCCGAGAACCTGCCGCATCGTGGTCTCACGCTCGACGTGATGCGCGCCCTGCCCGGCGACCCGGATCTTGCAGCTTTGTTAACGCGCCTCGTCGAGCCCGATCCCGATCGGCGGCCCAGCCGGGTGCTCCCGTTGCTCGAGGAGCAGCGGTGGTCGAAATCGACTGGCCCGCGCGGCCACTCGAGGGGAGCGCGCGGGCCGGGTGGCAAGCCTCGGCCAGTGCCGCGGGATATGCATTCGCCCTCGAGGAGGGCAGGCCACGAACCTCTCCCGCCGCTGTTCGTCTTCGTTTGTGTGATTGGACTTCGCATTGCTGGCAAGGCTGTGAAGCTCACCCTCGGGCTGCTGGTTCCCTTGCTGCTCGTCATTCTCAGCGTGCTCTTTGGGCGCGGTCTCCGGCGTGCGGCGAGGCAGGTGCGCGAGGCAGGCCGACGCGCCCAGGAAGCGCTCAGCCGCGCGGCCTCGTATGTGCGGCGGCTCGAGGTGGCGGCGGAGTCGCCCACGCCCTGGCCACCGCGACAGCGCGTCGCGACCGGCGCTGGAGTTGCGGCTCGTGGCCCGCGCGTCGTCGATGTCAGCGGCGAAGAGGTGAGCGAGACTGAAGCGGACCGTGCCGCGTGGGAAGCGTCACGGCCGACCCGTCGCGAGAGCAGTCGCTAACGCGCGCTGCGCGGTGCGCACACGCCCAAGCCGTTTCCGTCGGCCGCGTCGCTCCCTGACCGACTAGGGCGAGGGGCGGCGTTGCCGGGCTTGGTGGGGTCCGCGGAGCGGGAATGGACGAAGATTTTACCGATGTCCAAGTTCCGCGCGCGGGCGCCCCCCGTGATGTTTCACGCACGTGCCGCCTCGTTCAACGCAGCGGTAGGGTGGCGAGCTCCACCGCCAAGGCGCGGAGCTCGGCTTCGCGCGGGTGCCCGCTGCGCCAGACCAGTCGAAACCAGTCGGAGGGGAGCGCGGTCTGCGGCAACACTCGACGTAGCCGCCCCGCCTTCAGATCCCGCTCGACATAATAAAGCGGCAGCACGGCGACGCCAGCGCCGGCCACGACGCGCGCGCGTATCGGCGCGATGGCGCCCAGGCACTGCTGGTGTTGGAACTGCCAATCTTCTCCCGCCGGCCTGCCGTCGAGAAAGTAGCGGAAGAGCGGCAGGTCCGGGTGAACATCGAAGAGGACGTGAGAAGAGGCATGCTCCGGGGCCCGAACGGGTGAGCGCCGAAGCAGCTCTCGATTGCCGACGAAGACGTAGCGCTCCTCCTGCAGCCGGGCATAGCCGAGTCCGCGCTGGCTGAGCCGCGCGCTCGTCACCATGCAGTCGACCTGATCGTGCATGATGCGAGGCAGTAAGTCCGATGAATCGGCGAAGTAGAGGTGCAGGCGCCGATCGGGCCGAGCGCGTTCCAGGCTGGGCAGGGCGGGTACCAACCAGCTCATGCCGAGCTCGAAGCGAGTGCCGATGGTGAGCTCGAAGCTCGGGCGCAGCTCGCTACTCTGCACGACCAGCTGACAGCGTTGAGCCTCGTCGAGACAGCGCTGAGCCTGCGGGGCGAGCCTTTCGCCCGCGGCCGTCAAGCTCTTGCGGCGAGTCGTGCGCTCGAACAGCGGGGCGCCGAGCTGCTGCTCGAGGAGCTTGATCCGCTCGCCGAAGGCGGCGGGGGACAAGGCGACCGCCGAGGCCGCGCTGCGGAAGTTGGGCGCTCGCACCGCGGCGAGGAAGCAGCGAAGTGTCTCGAGGTCAGGAAGCATTATTCTGTCGAGCAGTATAACATCGTACGAAAAATACCACTTCTACACACGCTGAGAATCCGGCAAAGTGGTGGCAACGGTGGGGCGGCACAACGAGCCGCATTCCAGGAGCGTCCGATGAGAGCCTTGTTCTACATGTTGTGTGCCGTCGGCGTGAGCTGCGGGGGAGCGACCGAGTCGGGGCTCGACGCAAGCGCAGCCGGATCCAGCGGGCAGGCAAGCCCAGCGGCGGCGAAAAAGTCCGCGAAGACACTATCCAGCCCACGGCTGCTGAGATCGATCGGCGGTGCCGTCGATCTGCAAGCGCGAGGCGGCTACGTATACTGGAACGACTACGCTGCGGGCTTCGCTTCGAAGCTTGTGCGTGTTGCGGAGCGCGGCGGCGAGCTCGAGATCATCTTCATCCGTTCTTTGACCCCGTTCACCGTGGTGGAGGACTGGCTCTATTACTTCGAGGGCGGCACGGGCATGGGTCGCATGCCCAGTAGCGGCGGCTCGCCCGAACCTCTAGCCGCGACCACCAGCCATTGCTATGTGGTTGCTCACACGCCGGCGAATCTGTTTTGCGCTCATGGTCAGGGCGTGATCAAGCTCGAGCGGAGCAGCGGCGAGGTCAGCACGCTGGGTAAAAGTCAGGGATATATGGCCGAGGGAATCGCCGTGGACCAAAGCTGGGTGTATTGGGTTGCGGCGGGCGAGCTGCTCCGTGTGTCGCAGCAGGGAGGAGAGACACAAACCTTGGTGCCGACGTTGGATGTGCGGGGCAATCTCGTAGGCGACGCGGTCTGGTTGTATTTCTCCAGTGGGCATAGCGTGCTGAGGGTGGCCAAGAGCGGCGGTGAGCCGGAGGTGTTGCGCCGAGCAGCGGCTCGCAGCCTTCAGCTGGGCGACGAGCATCTTTTCTGGTTGAACAACCGCAGCGAGCCTCCATTCGAGATCGTCGCCACGCCTCTTCGCGGCGATGCGCCGGATATCATCGTCGCTAGCAGCCCGACCCCGTTCGAGGGGCTTGCAGTGGGGCAACGTGGCGTTTTTTGGACGACCCAGGCCGGGCCATCCTTCAGCGACGGCAAGCTCTATGTCGCTGAGTGGCAGTGAGCGGCGCGGCAACGTCCACGTGAGTGCTGGGTCGGTCTGTGACCTGGTGCTCCAGAGGGTTGCTCCAGCAGTAGCGGCCAAATCGAGCTCGCGGGAGCAGCGCGGCGAACGTATCGAGGTCCACGTGCTCAGGGGGGAGGTCCCGGAGATAGGCGGCGTCTTCGCTGCGGGCGTCGGCAGGGTGTTGACGCAGGAAAGCGGCGTAGAGCGCCGCCGCGTGGCACGCGCACCGGCGCGGCTGAAGGGAAGGCAGCGCCCGGTGCGGCAGCGAAAGCGGCGGAGGGAGCTGCTACGGAACTGGGCAGCAGCAGCAACGCTTGAAGAGTGAGCAGGACGTCTTCGCTCCGCGCGACCTCCCGCGACGCAGCTCGCCCGTCGGGCAAGGCTACGGACACGGCGATGATCGAGCCTTGCTGCAGGCGCAGCTCGACGCGAGCGCAGGCGTCGAGGTTCGGCCGCGACGAAGCTCGCTCTGAACGTGCTCCACCAAATCTGGAAAGCGATGGCGAAAGCCGGCGTCACACTCGATGGCGACGGCCTCGCAGCCCTCCTGTCCGGACCTGTCACGCCGCAGCGGCGTGGTCAACGCACGGCTTACGCCCCTGGTGTACTCAGTCCGCTTGCGCCGGCTCCTATGCGGCCCTATGCGTTCGGCCCAACCACGGAGGCCAACATGACGGACAATGAAACTGCCAAGCGTTACGTCGAGCTCTGCAAAGCCGGCAAGTTCGACGAGTGTTTGAACGAGCTCTTTGCGGAGGACGCGGTCAGCGTCGAGGCGTTCGCACCTCCGGGTACGGATCCCACCTCTCGTGGGCTAGCCGCCATTCGGGCCAAGGGCGAATGGTGGGTCAACAACCACGAAGTACATGGGGGAGAGGTGCACGGCCCCTACCCGAACGGCGACCGGTTCGCGGTGCGCTTCGCGTTCGACCTCACCTTCAAGCCTACGGGCAAACGTATGAGCATGGACGAGATCGGCCTTTTCACCGTGAAGGACGGCAAGATCGTTCGCGAAGAGTTCTTTTACCAGGCGGACTGAAGGCTCGCTGCGCTCGCTCGACGCGGGCGCAGCGCTAGGGACAATTCACGCGAGTCGGAGCGACGACGACGTTGTCGTACCAGACGGCGCGGCCGTCATGATATTGCATGTAGCCAATCCGGAACGTCTGAAAGGTGTGCCGCGCGTAGCCGGTCGCGCCGATGATCTCCGTGCCATTGACGAAGACCTGCACGTTGCCCGTGCCGCCGTCGTAGTGAGCTTCGACGCAGTGCCACATGTCGGCCGCCAACGTGCTCGTTCCCGGAGGGTTGAAGAGCTGATCGTCGGTGTTGAGGAGCACCTTGTCGAACTGCTCGGAGAGCTCGACGAGGGCCTCGTTGTTGACGTCGGCGTCGATGTTGCCCGTGGACGCGCCGAACAGTGAATCGTGTCCATTGTCGCCGAACGCGCGGCTGACGCGAACGTGAAGTCGCACCCAGAAGTCCGGGCCAGGGACGGGCACGGCGAGGGCCCGATAGTAGAAGCCGCCGCTGTGCATCGGAATTGACAGCGACTGCCGGCCCGCGAACGCCTGAGCGGTGTCGATCACGTAGGCGTTCATCCCCGTCGGCCCCACGGCGTGGAACTTGGTCCCGGCAGGGAACGAGCTCTCTTCGAACCCGGAACAAAAGGTCGCGCCCGCGGGACACGTGATGCCCGCCGCGCCGCCGCTCGGGCCGCCACTCGCGCCCGCGCTTGCGGCAGCTCCCGCGCTTCCTCCGGCGCCCGCGCCACTCGCGCCCACGCTTCCACCAGCGCCGGCCATGCCGCCCGCGCCTGCGTTGCCAGCGGCGCCGCCGGTGCTCGTGCCCGCGCCCGCGCTGCCGCTCGTTCCGCCGTTGGGCGCGCCGCCGAGCCCGCTGCTTCCCGCCGGACCAACGCTGCTCCCTGCGCCCCCGCCTACGCCCGCGGTCGGCTGCCCTCCGCTCGAAGAGCCGGCTGCGCCCGCGGCTGCGCCGGCGGTTCCTCCGTTCGCGCTGACTCCTCCGGTTGCTCCCCCGACGCCTGCGCGCCCGCCGCTGGCCGCAGCTGCGCCTGCGCCCCCGTTGCCGGGACTCCCCGCGACGGCGGAGATACCAGCGGTGCCCGCACTGGGTGCCGCACCGTCCTCGGTGGGGTTACTAGAGCAAGCGAGCCACGTCGCACAGGGCAGGAGCGTCGCGGACAAAAGTGCACTCGGCGGGAGTCTGCATTTGCTGCTGAAAACCATGATTGTCGAACCTATGAGAGCTCGTCGGAGCATCACGAGACCAGGACTAGAGGGTCTCGCACGCGCAGCTTCTCCCCGCAACGAGCGGACGCATACCTCAGCTCTGGGCAGGGTCGAATTCGCCAAGATTGCTGTCTTAACCAATTGAGCTGCTCGACATCGCACCGCGGACGAAGCTGCTCGAGGTGGTTGCTGTTCTTTGGGTTGACCCGCGAAGGATCCCGGCCGTCGGGGCTCTAAGCTAGAGAGAGCAAACGGAAGCGCCCCCGCTTCCTCGAGCGTCGTGATGGCGGTCTTGGGCCGTCCAGTTCGCCGCCCGTTGCGGTCAGCCCAGTGCTTGGGGTGACGTTGTCTGGTGGCTGGGGTGAGGCGGTACGGTCAGGCAATGCAGGAGCGAAGGATGGCAGTGATGCGAATTTCAACGGTGTGGTTGGCGTTGGTGGCGTTGCCGTTGGCGGCCTGCGGTGCGTCCGATGTGCCGGACGAGGGCGCCGCAGGCCGGAGCGAAATTGCCTCGCTACGCGCTGCGCTGACCGTGCCGATCACGAGCTCGGAGTACGAATTGCCGGCGAGCGTGGATCCTGAGGTCATCGGCGATCGCGTTACTCAGCTTTGGGCTCGCGTGTACCGTCCGGCCACACTCGTCGCGGGCCGGCGCTATCCGCTGCTGGTGTTCCTGCATGGAAACCATGCAACCTGCGGTAGGGGTGAGAACCCTCGCGTCGACGACAACTGGGAGTATACGACGACCGGAAGCTGTCCGCAGGACTACGTGGTAGTGCCCAGCCACGCCGGATACGACTACATCGCCGAGGAATTGGCGGCGCAGGAGTATATCGTGGTGTCGATCAACGCCAACCGCGGTATCAACCTCGGAGCCGGCGCTCAGGGTGATAGCGGCTTGATTCTGGCGCGAGGGCGCCTCGTGCTCAAGCACCTCACGATGTTGAGCCAATGGGATCGTGTTCCGTCCACGACGCCGCCGTCGCTGGGCACGGACCTCTTCGAGCACATCGACTTCAGCCAAGTCGGCTTGATGGGGCACTCGCGAGGAGGCGAGGGCATGCGCGCCGCTTACAACCTGTATCGCGACGCGGACAGCCCTTGGCCGACGCGCATCGGGACCCCGCTCGAGTTCCGCGGCATCTTCGAGATCGCGCCGGTCGACGGACGTTCCTCGCGCGTCCTCGACATGCAGAGCGTCCCCTGGGCGGTGATTTTGCCGATGTGCGACGGCGACGTCTCCTTGCTGTCGGGGATCAGGCCCTTCGATCGCAGCTTCGCGTTCCTCGAGGAAACCCCACCTAGCCTGAAGGCCAGCCTGACCGTCTGGGGCGCGAATCACAACTACTACAACAGCCAGTGGCAAGAGTCCGAGGGCCTGGCGAGCTGCAGCGATCACGAGCCCATTTTCTCGTCTGGCGCGGGCATAACCGGTTCCGCGCCTCAACGCGCTACCGGGCGCATCCTGATGTCGGCGTTCTTCCTCGGTAACGTCGGCCAGCAGCAGGACCCTTCTCGAAACGCCGTTTTCGACCCGCTGAACCCGCTGCCAGGCGAGCTCACCGCGATCACACGCGTCGATCGTGGGTACACACCCTCACCCGACGCCGACGTGACGCTGCGTCTGGAGGATTTCTTGAACGCCGAGGGCACCAGCAGCTCCGGGGAGGCCAACCTTCATAACGACGTGACGGTGACCCATGGCTATCTGCCCGAGCACGACTCCACGCTTCGCGGTGCAACCGTGTCCTGGACGAGCGCCAGCCCCGACTCGTTCTTCCAGGTCAACTTCACCCCAAGGGCGGCCGGCGTCTCGCTGAGGCCCTACTTCACGCTGGATCTGCGCGTCGAGCGCGCGCGCGATCTGGAGCTGAATCTTGCGGACACCACGGACTTCACGCTGCAGCTCGTCGACGCGAACGACGGCTTGTCAGCGCCAGTGCGGATTGCCGACTATGTGGATCTGCGTGGACCGGTTGGCTGGGCCAATTGGACCCACCGCATGCTGCAGACCGCGCGCATTCCGCTCTCCAGCTTTGCGCCCACCACCCTCGAGTCGATTCGAGGCGTGCGTCTGACCTTCGACCGGAGCCAGAGCGGAATGATCCACATCGCAAACATCCGTGCGACGGTCGGAGAGGCGGAGAGTCTCGCAACCGCTCCTTCCGCGCCGAGCGTCGCTCCGAGTGCTCGCCCCGCAGGTCGTGCTCGCGGCACCGCGAGCTTACAGGGCGCTTCTAGCGGTCGCATCGCTGCGCTGGCACGGGTGGCGCGTCGCGACCTGGCGAACGCGATCGACCTGGCAATCGTCGGCGACACACCCTTCCCGGGGGTCGCCGATCTCCCGGTGCTGCGCAGGGGCAACGTGGAGGTAACGACGCTGAGCCGCTTCCCCGATCCAGGGGACATGCGACGCCTGACCTTCACGTTGAGCGCCGCACAGTTTGCAGCCTTGAGCGACGGCCAGGCCTTGAGCGTGCACTACGGTGAGCGCGAGGTCTGGAAGCTCGGCGCGCTCGACAAACGAGGCCTCGCACCGTAAGCGAGCGCGAGGTGTAGAGGGAAGGGTCGGGGGCGGTCAGCACGTCACTGAAGCGCTCGCGCGCGTGTCCGAGGTGGTTTCACAGCCGACGCTTCCCCTGAAGCTCCACGACGCGCAGTTCGTGGTTGTTCGAGAGTACGGCTTTGCGAGCTGGCCGAAGCTCGTCGAGCATCTGCAGTTGCGAAGACCGGCTGATCGCGTGCAGCGCGAGAACGGTCGAGTATGGATTGACGGCGTCCCACGCCTGCGCTGGGGCACGAGCCCCGAGCCAACGTACATCGGCGCGCTCGAGGCCGCTCTGCGCGCGGCGGACCACATGCTCGACACCACCAATCTGATGGGGGACTCGGGGCTCGCCTTCCGCGTGCGCTGGGCGACTCGCGACCAGGGTCAGACGTGGTGCGGTTCAGGACCCTGCGGTGAATGGCCAGAAAAGGTCGACGCACTCAACGCGTCCACCGGATACGTGTACGTGTGGGGCGAACCAGGAAAGGCACGCCCTCAGCAATGAGCAGCGCCAGAGCTTGTTCTTTCTGAACAGCTGGACCTACAGCGCGCTTCACCAGAGCCGGCGCGAGCACGCAGCAGCATACCTGCGCGAGAACGCAGATCATCTACCCGAAGCTGCACGGCCACACCTGGAGTCTGCCGCGTTCTGCTACGACGCCGCCGCCGAGCGACTCGGGGCTTGGGACGCGTCCGATCCAACGTTCGGCTACGTGAAGCAAAAGAAGCTCGACACCTGGACAGCGGAAGTACGCCGAAAGGAAATCGCAGTGCTGACGGAGCTGCACGACATCGAGGTGCGCGCCATGTCACACCTCGAGAGCGCGCTCCGCGCACACCGATGAACATCGGCCGGGACAAGGCCGCTCCAGGGAGGGTGGCCCTTGTCCTCCGCCGCGGGCAGTTCGGCAGGTCGGGCAATATAACCCTGCGCGGCTCGACCCGGCCCCCCCGAGTCCGACGATGTTCGTCGCTCAAGCGGCCGAAACGTCGGCGGGCCAGCCGACGACTTCGGCGGCGGAGTGCGTGCCGGTTTAGTGGCCTCGGCTCGGGTGGGTGAGGTGCTCTTGACCCGCAGAAGGCGCCGACGTACCGCTGAACGCCGTCGCGTGGGCCAAGTACGCCGAAGAGGTGCTCGGCCTTTTGCTCGACGTTTAGGAGGAAACACTATGCGGAAGTTGACACTAGTCTTAGCGGCCAGTCTGTTGATTGCGGGCCAGGCCATGGCGCAGGACGAGGCCGGCGGCGACGCCAAGGCCGGCGATGGCGAGGCGAAGAGCGAAGGCGCCGTTGATTCGGTGCAGGAAGTGCATAACGACGTCAAGGAAGAAGGCCAGCAGGTCGCCAGCGAGGCCGGGGTCCGCGGCAGCACTACATCGAACTATGGCACCGCGGGCTGTGGCCTTGGGTCACTGATCTTCAAGCCCGATTCTGGCTTTACCCAGGTCTTCGCGGCGACGACCAATGGTTCCTTCGGCACCCAGACCTTCGGCATCACCTCGGGTACCAGCAACTGTGATGACGCATCGGGCGGTGATCAAAGCGCCAAGGCTTTCGTCGAAACGAATCGCGCTGCGCTGTCCAAGGATATCGCCCGTGGCCGCGGCGAGACCATCAGCAGCTTGACCGAGCTCGCCGGATGCAAGGACGACGCCCGTGTAGGCAAGAGCCTGCGCAAGAACTTCAAGAAGATATTCCCGAACGCGAAGGTCAGCGACACGCAGGTTAGCGCGTCGGTGCTCTCCGTGTTGCAGCAGGACCAGTCGCTGTCCTGCAGCAGAGTCCTGGGCGCCTGAGCTTCAGGTGAGCTCGCGGCGGGCGCTCGATTGCATCTAGCGTCCGCTCGCGAGCTGGTGCCCTGGGGCGCGCGTGTCGAGCCAATCGAGCATGGCACGCTGCGCCTCTCGGCTCGGTCCGCCGATGTGCCGATCACTCGCAAGCTCGAGGAAGGCCTTGGGTTGCCGTGCCAGCGCATGGATCGCGCGCCCGAACGCGACCGGGATCACCGGATCGGAAGCGGCGTGCACGACGAGCAACGGAGTGGGCGCGACGCGCGAAATAAAGGCGGAGGGCGAATACTCGTCGCTCACCGCCGCGTACGCGAATCCCCCGAACGGGAAGAGGAGCGGCGTGCGCCAGGCGACGCTGGCGGCGATCTCCTCGTAAGAGTGAAAACTGCCTTCCACGACCAGCGCGCGGACGCGCTCGCGCGGTCCGTCCGCGAACGCGCGCAGCAACACCGCGCCGCCCAGGCTCTGCCCGTACAGCACCACGTCCTGGGCCGACGTACCCAAGGGAAGATCGCGGACGTGCTTCAGTACCGTCAGGGCATCCACGTACAACCCTCGTTGACTGGGTCGGCCGCTCGACGCGCCGTAGCCGCGATAGTCGAAGGCCAGCAGCGCGAAGCCGTGGTCAATCACCCAATAGAGCGAGCGCACGTGAGCGCCCACGTGGCCCGCGTTGCCATGGAACTGCACGAAGGTACCGCGGAGCGGGCGCTCTACTGGTTGGATCAGCCACACATCGAGTCGTTCTCCATCCGGAGTCCCGAGCACGCGGCGATCGAGCGTCGCCCGTGGGAACCACGCCGAATCGGGCTCGAGCCTGCTCCGCGACGGAAAATAAAAGAAGCCGGAGCAGCTCGCGCTGACCAGCGCGAGCGCGATCGCAACCAGACGCGCGAACGTAGGCGTCAAAAGCATAGAAAGGACTGCCCCTGCACGCTGCGGGCTTCAGGAGCCGCCGACGCCTCGACGCCGAACGCAAAGTTTTGCAGGTAATGCCATCTGACGGTACCCCACGCGCGCCAGGTCGTGCGTTGATCCTGCAAAGGCTGCACGAGCCACGCGCCGCGGACGAACGCCGCGAGGTTCGAGTGAAGTCGCAGCCGCAACCCGCCGCTCGGACCCAGTCCCGCGCGCAACACGTCAGCGAAACCGCCCTCAGCGGGAGCCGAAATGCGTGCGTGTGCCATGCCGTAGACGAGTAGCGCCGGGGTGAACACGTGCGCCGCAAAGCCGCCTCCGAGCTCGCCGTAGGCCGTCAGACACTCCGGACAAGCAGCGTCGCGAATCCGATCGAGCCCCACGTCTAGAGACCACGAGAAGCTGCGGTCGAACCGCGTGAGCGGCGTCAGCGACGTGACGCGAACCAGCGATACTTGCTCCAAGCTGAAGCGCTTCTGCTCGACGTAGTAGCGGACTTCGGCCGGCAAGAACTGGATCTCTGCGTGATCCGGATAACCGGCGGCGGAGTCTGCCAGGTCGTGCAGCGCCAAGCGTGAGCTCAGCGCATGAAAGTAACCGCGCCGCTCATGGTACCCAGAACCCATCCCGACCCGGCTCGCTCCATGGCCCAGGTGCGGCATCTTGCGAAACGGAGGCGCGAGCTCTGGCTCCAGCGTGTCCACCTCCAGCTCGGCGCGGCGTTCGAGCAGGCGCTGTTTGGTCGCGGAGCTCTCGGTATCGGCGTCGTCAGGGGTTTTCACCAGATCGCGCGCGTACTTGAAGTCCATCAGATCGAGCGCCGCGTCCAAGATCTTCGCTTGCTCGGGCTGCGCGTACGGAAGCGCCGCCTGCGGATCCGAGAGCAACGCGCTCACCGCTTCCAGCTCGAAGCCGGCGAGGCCTTCGACACGTCGGCGAAACTGCGAGCGGTTCGAGGGACGATAGTGGACCTTTCTTAGGAGGCCTTGCGTGCGCGTGATCGACTTGACCGTCTCCGCCGGTACGACGGGCCAGCCGAGTCCCGAGAGTAGATCGAGCGACGGGCGCGCGACCTCGATAGCGGCGAGGACGTGATACGAACAGTTCTCGCTGAGGTAGTAGTACGCGAAGTGGGTCGAGCCGAGCTCCCACAGGTGATCCACGATCCGCGACACCTCGTTTTGCGTCAGAGCAAGCTCGTACTCCCACAGATCGCGCGACTCGAAGTCGTTGTACTCACGCACCTTGTGATAATACGGAACCTTGCGGTAGACGCCTGGGAACAGCCCAGCGAGCCCCTTGAAGGCATAGAGCAGCGCATTGTCCGTGTCGACGCTGGCCGAGTAATCGACC
>DASQDA010000246.1:0-6413 GCA_035634435.1 Polyangiaceae bacterium | reverse complement strand
TAGCCGCCGGGGGGAGGGTAACCGCCGCCGGGCGGCTGCCCGTAGCCGCCCCCTCCCGGAGCGCCGGGTGGAGACCCGCCGCCGCCCCAACCTGGAGGTACACCACCACCGCTCGTATTGATCCAGCTCATCGTGATCGCTCCCGCATCGCAGCCTACGCGAGGTCGCTCACAAACGCCTAGTGGGTACCCCTTGCCAAGCTCGACGGCAGTGAACAAGTTCCTGCCAATCGAGCTGATAGCCCGGAGTTGGCATCAGGTCGACCTCATCACTAACCGCGGTGCACGTGCCGGTTCGGACCAAGGTCCTCCGGCGCGCCCACACCCAAGGACTAGGAGACGACACATGCTCACACGATGGAACGATTTTAGTGCACTGGGTCGCCACAACGGTCGAGACCTCGCCGGCTCGTTCGATACGCTCGACGAGCTGCGGCGTGAGATGAACCGCTTGTTCTTCGACTACGAGCGTTGGCTGCCCGGTGGTGTGACGGAAGGCGCAGCGCGCGTCTGGCCCCGTGCGGCGCTCGAAGATACCGGAACTGCGCTGGTGCTGCGCGCCGAGGTCCCCGGCGTGCAGGAAAAAGACCTCGAACTCAAGGTCGACGAGAGCACCGTCAGCCTGAAAGGCGAACGAGCCGAAGCGAACCCCGAGGGTTACTCGGTGCATCGCAAGGAACGCGCCGCCTACCGCTTCGCGCGCAGCTTTGCGCTCCCCGCGAAAGTCGACAGCGAGCGGGCAGAGGCAGTGCTCAAGCACGGTGTGCTCACGGTGACCTTGCCCAAGGCCAAAGAGGCTCAGCCACGCCAGATCAACGTACGCAGCAGCTGACCTGGGCCCCCCAGCCTACACAGGAGAATCAATCATGGAAGACACCAATCTCAGCCAAGCAGCCAGTGGAAACGTTGAGAAGACGCGCCCCCAGAGCGGCCGCCGCGTCGCACCGCCGGTGGACATCTTCGAGAACAGCGACGGATTCCTGATCCTCGCCGATCTACCGGGAGTCGAGCCGGAAGGGCTGACCGTGGAGTACAATCCCCCCGAGCTTCACGTCAGCGCGCGCGTCAGAGGCAGTGACGCCTTGGTGTACGAGCGACGCTTCGAGCTGGGCTCCGGAATCGATCCGGCGGCCATCAACGCCGAGCTCACGCAAGGGGTCCTGCGCATCGAGTTGAAGAAGAGCGCCGCGCTACGTCCCCGTCGTATCGAAGTCCGGGCAAGCTGATGCGCGGTGGGCTCGCCAGGTGAGCGAAGGCCCTTCGAAAAAGGGCCTTCGCTTGACGTCGTTCAGGCGACGCCGATCTCCTTGCACAGGTACACGTCCTGGATGGTGTGCAAGAGTCGCACGCCGTCCTCCATTGGGCGCTGGAAGGCTTTGCGTCCGCTGATCAGGCCCATGCCGCCGGCCCGCTTGTTGATCACCGCGGTCACGGCGGCTTCGCCGAAATCGTTCTTTCCGGAAGCGCCGCCGCTGTTGATCAGGCCGCACCGGCCCATGTAAGAGCTGATCACCTGATAGCGACAGAGGTCGATTGGGTGGTCGCTGGTGAGCTCGGTGTAGATCCGCTCGTCGAGCTTGCCGTACGCCGACTCGCCCGTATTCAATGCTTTGTAGCCCCCGTTCACCTCCGGCAGCTTCTGCTTGATGATGTCGGCGCCGAGCGTGACACCGAGGTGATTGGCCTGTCCGGTGAGGTCTGCGGCCAGATGATAGTCGGTGCTGCCAACCTTGAAGGCCTTGTTGCGCAGATAACACCAGAGAATGGTGGCCATGCCCAGCTCGTGCGCTTGTTGAAACAGCTGCGAGACCTCGACGATCTGCCGTGCGCCGTCAGCTGAGCCGAAGTACACCGTGGCGCCCACGGCGACGGCGCCCATGTTCCACGCCTGCTTGATGGTGCCCCAGGTGATCTGTTCGGCCTTGTTTGGATAGGTCAAGAGCTCGTTGTGATTGAACTTGACGATAAAGGGGATGCGATGTGCGTAGCTACGCGCCACCGAGCCGAGCACACCAAACGTGCTCGCTACAGCATTGCAGCCGCCCTCGAGCGCCAGCTTCACGATGTTCTCCGGATCGAAGTACGCAGGGTTCTTGGCGAAGGACGCTCCAGCGGAGTGCTCGATGCCCTGATCGACCGGTAGGATGGACATGTAGCCGCTGTTGGCGAGCCGGCCCGACGCAAACAGCTGCTGCAGGCTGCGCAGCACCTGCGGGTGACGATCGGACCGTGTCCACACGTCATGGACGAAGGTTGGTGAGGGCAGCTGCAGCTGCTCCTTGGGCACCGTCGTGCACTTGTGCTCGAGCAGCAACGAGGCTTGGCCTCCTAGAAGGCTCTCAATCTGCTTGAAGTCCGGCATTGTTGGTCACTCCAGTCCGCCTGTGTGGCGCTCGCATCCGCATCAGTTTACCGGGCCCACCGGGAAACGCGAGTCGAGCACCACGCGGGGGGACCGGAACCGCCCGCCGCGGTGCTCGGAGCAGCCGACCCGGGGATATTTGCCTCGAGCCTGCGCGGGCGAACGCATGCGCGGCCTGCGCCGCGCGGATGCGCTACACCGCTGGCGCTATGCTGCTGGAGTATCTGAAGGTGGCGAAGACCATCGATCACGCCCTGCTCGCGCCGGACCTTTCGAGCTCAGCCCTCGAGGCGGGCCTGTTACTGGCGCGGGCTTACGGCGTCGCCAGTGTGTGCATTCTGCCGTACTACGTCGAACGCGCGCGGGAGGCCTTGAGCGGCAGCGGCGTGCGCGTGAGCACGACCATCGCGTTCCCTCATGGCGCTCAGGCGACTGCTAGCAAGGCAGCCGAAGCGGAGCGGGCGCTCGCCGGCGGAGCCGAAGAGCTCGACGTGGTCAGCAACGTCAGCCAGGTGCTGAGTGGCAACTGGGACTACGTGCGCGCCGACTTGCAGGCGGTGGTCGAGCCTGCGCATGCCAGCCATGCCCGCGTCAAAGTCATCTTCGAGAACGGCTTTCTGCAAGAAGAACACAAGCTTCGGCTGTGTGAGCTGTGTGCCGAGCTGAAGGTCGATTGGGTGAAGACCGCGACCGGCTTCGGTCCTGGCGGAGCCACGCTCGACGACGTTCGCTTGATGCGACAGAAGTCTCCGCCGGAGGTGCAGGTCAAGGCCGCCGGCGGCGTGCGCGGCCTGGACACGCTGCTCACGTTCTTGCCGTTCGTAACCCGCGTGGGCACGAGCCGCACCCAGGCGATCCTCGACGAGTGCCGGCTGCGGCTGGATTTGCCGGCAATCGCCGGCAGGGCCTCCGCGGCTCCGGCGAGCGACTACTAGTGTTTTGACTCGAGCAAACGCCCCAGAGCCCAGAGCGCGCGGGCTCGTCCGTGCGCTCCGCGTCGCGAAAGGCCTCCGGGCTGACGGAGGAGCGCTCGGACTTTCGGCTGCAGCTCGCGGCGCTTCCATCTTCGAGACCCAACGCCGATGTGCTAGCCCTCACCCGACATGGCGTTCGCTGACGGTGGCAAGCTCTGGCTCAAGTGACGGAGCCCGCGATTGACAGCAGCTTGCAAGAGCGCGTCGAGACTCTGCTAGCGTCCGCGCGCGCTTGCGCCGCGGGCGAGCTCTCGCGCAGGCCCAGCGTCGATGCCGAGCTGCGCGCGCTGCGTCGACTGTATCGGAGCAACTCGAGCGCGTTCTCGCCCGACCACGTGAGCATGCTTCAAGCGGTCGCCAAGAGCCTCGCTGCGCCTCCCTCCCGCGAGAGCCTCGATCGCGTGCTCAAGGAGACCTTCGGTTACGACTCCTTTCGCCCCGGCCAGCTGCCCATCATCGAGTCCATCCTGAAGGGGAGTGATTGTCTGGGCATCATGCCCACGGGCGCAGGTAAGTCGCTCACCTACCAGCTGCCAGCCCGCATTCTCGGGCGCACCACGGTGGTCATCTCCCCGCTCATCGCGCTGATGAAAGATCAGGTGGACTCGCTGACCCAGGTCGGCATTCGCGCCACCTTCTTGAACTCGTCGCTGCCACCCGAAGAGCGACGCGAGCGCGTTCTCGGGCTGCGCCGCGGCGACTATGAAATCGTCTACGCCGCTCCCGAGGGGCTCGAGGCGTCGGCGGGTCGCGCCATCGCCGAGCTCGACGTGGGCCTCATCGCCGTCGACGAGGCGCACTGTATCAGCCAATGGGGCCACGACTTTCGTCCTGCCTACCGCAATCTGCTCGGGCTGAAGCGACGCTTTCCCGCCACGCCGGTGCTAGCGCTTACGGCCACGGCCACGCCGGAGGTCACGCGTGACATTGCCGAGCAGCTAGGGATGCAGGCGCCGAACATCTTTCGAGGCTCATTTTACCGCAAGAATCTGCGAATATCTGCGATTCCTAAGTCCGAGCTGCCGCGCTCCACCCGCCACTCCATCGCCGAGCTCGTGGCGGCGCGGCGCGGCGAGAACGGCATCATCTACTGCCTGTCCCGGCGCAGCACGGAGGCAACCTCGAAGCACCTGCTGGAGCGCGGGCTCAACGCTGCCCACTACCATGCCGGAATGGAAGCCAAGGAGCGCGCGCGCGTGCAGGACGCGTTCCGTAGCGGCGAGGTCGAGGTCGTGGTCGCGACCATCGCTTTCGGTATGGGTATCGACAAGCCCGACGTGCGCTTCGTGCTGCACCACGACTTGCCGCGCTCAATCGAGGGCTACTACCAGGAGATCGGTCGTGCTGGGCGCGACGGCTTGCCGAGCGATTGCGTGCTCTTCTACTCCTGGGCCGACGTCCTGGCGTATGAACGCCTGGCGGAGCAAAGTGACGATCCCGAAGCCGGCGCGCGTGCCGCGACTCACGCGCGCGACACGTTTCGGCTGGCCGAGGCGAGCGGCTGTCGGCATCAAAACCTGGTGGGCTACTTTCACGAGCGCATCGAGGCGTGCGGCTCGTCCTGCGACCAGTGCGGCGAGCTTTCGGCGCGCAGCGTGGCCGAACGCCGCGGGCCCAGCAAGCGGCAAAAGACGGAGGCGCGCGCCACGACTGTCGTGCGCGAGGTGCCGCTCGACGCGGACGCCGAGCTTCTATCGCTGCTGAAGCAAGAGCGCCGTCAAATCGCCGAGCAGCTGCACGTGCCTGCTTACGTCGTGTTCACGGACGCCACTCTGCTCGACATGGCCGCTCGCCGTCCGAAGTCCGACGCGGAGCTGCTGGCGGTCAACGGTGTGGGTTTGCGAAAGCTCGAGCGTTATGGCGAGCGGTTCCTCGCTATTTTACGCAGCGCGCGCTGAGCCGAGCCATGCAGCAGCCGCCCCTGGCCCCGTGCCTGACGCTGTCGCCGATCGGTCTGGTTCATTCGCCGTTCGAGCAGCGCGCCGAAGCGCCCCGCCAGCCAGCAGCCGCAGCCGGCATTCGCGGCCGCATCGAGCTGTTTCCCGCGAGCGGTATCGAGCACGCGCTGGAAGACCTGGCGTCGTTTCGCTTCATCTGGGTGCTCTTCTGGTTTCACAAGAACGAGGGCTTCCGTCCCAAGGTGCTGCCGCCGCGCAGCCAGCATCGGCGAGGGGTCTTCGCGACGCGCTCGCCGTACCGACCGAATCCCATTGGCCTCAGCGCGGTGGAGCTCCTGAGCATCGAGGGCCGCACGCTGCACGTGCAAAACCTCGACATCCTGGACGGCACGCCGGTCTTCGATTTAAAGCCCTACATTGCATATACGGACTCGATCCCGGAGGCGAGCAACGGCTGGCTCGAAGCTGCCGAGCGGCCCTCGGATCCGTTGACGCAGTACGATGTGGTCTTCGAAGAGCGTGCGCTCGTGCAGCTCGCATTCCTGCAGCAAGGGTACGGCATCGAGCTTCAGGGCAGGGTCATCGAGGTACTGCGCTTGGGGCCGCAGCCGCATCCGTATCGGCGGATCAAGCGGGAGGGGGACGCCTGGGTGCTGGCGCAGAAGGAATGGCGGGTGATCTTTCGTGTGCAAGAGCGCTGTCTCACCGTCGGTGACGTTCGCAGCGGCTTTCGCCCTAGCGTGCTGTTTGGTGATAGCAACGACCCAGCGCTCGCGCCTCATCGCGCGTTCGTGGAGCGCTTCGGACGCTGAGCGGAGCGCAGCGGGCGTGCGTCTGTATCAGCCGGCGGATGGTGTGCGCGAACGGCGTTCACCTCGCGAGGCGCTTCAGCACGAGTCTCGCTCCGCCTCGCGCGCGTAGGCGTCAGGGTCGAATCTCTCCATGAATATCTCGGGTGCCCTCAGCGGTGTGAAGCCGTTCTGGGCGTAAAGGCCGTGCGCGTCCCGCGTGCCCAGGATCCAACGCCTCAGCTCGGCGAGCTCACTATGCTCGACAATGGAGCGCACCAGCCATTTTCCGATGCCTCGGTCGCGGTGTCGTGGGTCTACGAACACATCACACAGGTACGAAGCCAGCGTAGTCGGTGACCACGCGAGCGAAAGCAACTTGTCGATCCTGG
>DASQDA010000245.1:0-1928 GCA_035634435.1 Polyangiaceae bacterium | reverse complement strand
ACCTGCACTGCCGGCAGCGCCATCTCTTCCACTTGCCACAATGAGTGAACGACGCCCGCCGCCAGTGCGGCAACGTGCACTCCCAACGAAGCGGCGATGGTCACCCGCAGCCAGCGTTTGGGCTTGCGATCCTGCGGGGCGAGAATGCCTTCAAAGGCCATGGGCACCGGGGTTCGATGCACGCTTCGAGCGCGCTGCTTGCGAAAGGCCACGGTTGCGTGAGCACGCCAGAGCCTGGCCTGCGTCTCGCTCCGCACACAGGGAAAGCACCGGCTTCAGGGAGCCTCTCGCGGCGGAACCGCTGGTCCGCCGCCCTCGGCAGCCTTGGCGCGCCACGTTTCCGCCGCGTCTACGGAAGCCTGCCATTGGTCCTGCCGTTCGAAGAAGGCGAATGATTTCTGGCGGTGGAGCAGGTTGAGATAGATCATTGCCTCCCGATAGTTGGGGCGCAGCTCGAGTGCTCTCTGCAGGTGCTCGATCCCGCGATCCGCCAAGCGGATACGCTCCTGCCCCGCGATATCGTCGACCCCAAAGAGCGGCACGGCCTGCACCTGCTTGTCGGTCACGCGCGGATCGAAAGCGGCTTTGTCCGCACTGCCTCCTTTCTGAAAAAGAGTGGTCCAGATGAAAACTCCGACCGCATAGTGAGCGTCCGCGTCGCGCGGCTCGAGCTCCGCTCGGCGGACCATCCACTCCAGCGCATTCTTCCAGTCGTTCTTGCGGGAATAGACCTGAATCAAGGCGTTGACTGCGGCGGTGTCGCTCGGGTTCGAACGGAGCTGACGGTGATACCGCTCCAGCAATGCCTCGAAACTGTCCGTGTCGAACAGCGTTTGGACGTAGAGCTGCTCACCGCGCGGGTCGTCGGGCCGAATGGCCTTGAAGCGCGCAAACGCCTCCAAGGCGCAACGCGTGCCCCGCTCCGTCTCTGGCCCCTTGCTTCCCGGGAGCAACAGCTGCCGGCACGCCAACCCTTTGTTGAGCACCACGGTCGCGAGCTCGGGTGCGAGGCGTTCCGCCTGCGTGTACTCCGCGATGGCCGCGGCATAATCGCCACTCTTGTAAAGCCTATTGCCTTCTCGTGCGTGACTGCGGCCACGTAACTCCGCACATCCCAAGGCGAGCCCCATCGTGGCGAGCATCAGGCTGGCGCGAGCGAGTTGGTGGAGTGGGCTCATCGATCGGGGGCGGCTCGTGAGGTAGGACCGACATCTCAAGGTCGCCTCACCGGAGTGGGGCGTCGCTGCACGCGGAAAAATACGGTCGCTACGAAACACGGGCTGCCAGGCGCGAGGACGCTTGTCTTACACAATGAGCATGGCGCAATGCAAGCGGCGGGGCGATCGCTTGCGGCGCTTGGGTGGGGCGGCCTCCCGCTGACTGGCGGCGACGTGGGACGAACAGCGCACGCGGGGTTGCTGGGATACGAGCGGCGCTATTAAGATGCGACGCCATGAACTTCCCCCGTGCCGCCGCCGCTGCCTTGCTTTCAGCCACCACCATGCTGGCTGGTTGTTCCGAAGACGACACCATGGTCTCGCTCAACGTCACCTCTGGGATGGACATCGGAGCCGTTGATGCTCTGCATGTCACGATCGAGCAATCCGGCAAGATGCCGTTCGTTCACGAGATCGCGCCGCCGTCGACGGACGCCGGCATCATCCAAGGGCGCTTCTACGAACGCATCAAGCTACCCGACGCCTTCGGCGGCCGCGTCGCCGGGATCGAGGTCGAAGCCCACGCTGAAGATGGGAGTGCGTTCGCGTGGGGTAGCACCGACGTGAAGATCGAAAAGAACACCGTCGTCGCGGCGTATGTCACCTTGATGCGCGCCATGCAGCCAGGTGGCGGCATGGGCGGCGCTGGCGGAGGAGGCGGTACGGGAGGCGGCGGTACGGGCGGTTCGGGTGGCACCAGCGGTTCCGGTG
>DASQDA010000244.1:0-2768 GCA_035634435.1 Polyangiaceae bacterium | reverse complement strand
GCTGAAAGGAGTGCGGTTGCAGACGCACGGAGCCCGCTCATGCTGCCTCGCTACCATGGAGGAGGGCAGCGGGTGAAGTTTACGCGAACGGGCGCGCCGACCGCATCCGTTGGGCCGCTTGCTCGCGTGCTGGCGGGCGCTGGACTGCCTGAGCGGCGTGCAACCCGGGCGGCGTTTCGTCCGCACTCGAGCCACACTGTACAGCGTGTCGCGCGCGATCGTGTTGTGTGCCGGCTTCGGTAGCCGCCTTCGGCCACTGACCGACGAGGTGCCTAAACCTCTGCTGCCCCTCGGTGACCGCTCGTTCCTGGCTCACGCCTGGGCCGTCCTCGAGGGCGCAGGCCTGGGGCCAGAGCTAGTGCTGAACGTGCACTATTTGGGTGAACAATTTTGTAATCATCTCGAAGCGATGAGCGTCAAAGCTCATGTCGTGAACGAGCCGGTGCTGCGCGGCACCGCTGGCGGAATCGCCGGTGCTCGGCGGCATCTCGGACCCTGCCCGGTGGTGGTGATGCTGGGCGATGCGCTGCTATCGCGTATTCCGCCGGACTTCGCTGCCGCGGCGAGCGGTGGCGAGCTCGTGCTAGCGGTCGCGCCGCAGCCGCGTGGAGCCGGCAACGTGGGCGTCGGCGCGGGTGGCGCCATCGTTCGGCTACGCGGCGAGCAATTCGGCGAGGAGCTGAGCGGGGGAGTGTACGTGGGCCTCTTGGCGCTGGGTGAAGCCGCGCTCGCGCAGCTGCCCGAGGAAGGCTGCTATATCGGTGACTATGCGCTGCCTGAGCTGCGTCGCGGCGGGACCGTCAAGAGCTACCCGTTCGTGGACGGCTTCGTACTGCCGGGTGATGACCTCGCAGCGTATCTGCAGGGCAATCTACACTGGCTGGACGCGCGCGGGTGCAGGAGCTTCGTCGCGCCTGGTGCCCGCGTCACGCCGGGAGTGGCGCTCGACCGAAGCATCGTCGGGTGCCGAGCCACGGTCGAGGGCCGAGGTGTCTTGGAGCGGGTCGTGGTGCTGCCGGGCGCGCGGGTGACGGCGCCGTTGCGCGATGCCATCGTGGCGCCCTCAGGGCGCATCGTGGCGGTGTGATGCCGGTCGTGCGGCGCCTGTCGCTGCCTGCCGACCCCCTCCAGCTCGCGCGCTCATTGAGCGAGCGACCGGGTGTTGCTCTGGCGTGGAGTCAGGAGGGCCAGGTCGCTTACCTCGCCTGTGACCCAGTCGAGTTAGCGACGAGCTTGGACCCGGAACCGCAGTTGGCACGCAGGGCGGTGCCACAGGGGGATGCGCCTCGTTGGTTTGGCTACGTGCCCTACGACGCGTGCCGCGCGTGGACGGAAGGCTCCGTCGCGGACACGCGCCCCGAGCCCCTGGTTGGGGACCCGCTGTGGCTGAGGTATGCGGCAGTGGCGCGCGTGACGCAGCAGGTGGAGATCATCGGCGATGACGAGGCCGCGGTTGCCGCTCTCACACGCTGCTTGCAGCGGCCGCCCCGCGCCTCGGCCGTGAAGCTCAGCTTCGTGGGGACGCCGGAGCCAGCGGTGCGCCATCGCGAGCGCATCGAGCAGGCCTTGTTGGAGATAGCTCGGGGTAACGTGTACGAGGTGAACCTGGCCCGTCGCTTCGACTTGTCAGCGCAAGGGACCCCCTGGGATATTCTGGCGTCGCTCGGCAGGGGGGGGATGCCGCCGCAGGCCATGGCGTTGCGCTGGGGTGACCTGGGCATCAGCGCGGCCTCGCCGGAGCTCTGCGTGGCGCTGGAGCCGCATGGCCGGGTTTTGACCAGCCCCATCAAGGGTACGCGGCCCCGGCACGTGGACCCCGAGGAGGACGCGCGTCTTGCTCGCGAGCTCGACGCGGACCCCAAGGAACGCGCCGAGCTGACCATGATCCTCGATGTGGAGCGTAACGATCTTGGACGCGTGGCCCGCATCGGCAGCGTGCGCCTGCTCCGCGCCCCGCATACCGTTGCCTGGCCCGACGTCCACCATCGGCTGGCGACCCTCGAGGCGTACATCGACGACAGCGTCAGTCGCGAGGCCTTGTTGCGCTCGGTTTTACCGAGCGGCAGCGTGACGGGGGCCCCCAAACGCCGGGCCATGCAGCTCATCGCCGAGCTCGAGCCGCGCCGGCGAGGCCTGTACACGGGCGCGCTCGGCTATGTGCGCCGGGATGGAGGGCTGGAGCTTGCCATGGCCATCCGCACGCTGGTGGTTCGTGCGGACCAAGGGCACTACTACACCGGCGGCGGCATCGTGGCCGACAGCGACCCTGATCGAGAAGTGCAGGAGACCCTCTGGAAGGCGTCCCGCCTACTGGCTCTGGTGCAGGTCTGACCGGGTAGCCACGGGACGGCGGAATACGCCAGAGGCCGCGCTCCTGAAATTGGGCCCACGGTGTTGGGACGCGCTACTCTGGCTAGTGCGCTCGCAAGGCTTGGCGCAAGCCGTGCAGCTTCTCCAAATTGCATGTCACCCATCAACGTCCGCAATCTAGAGCAGATCCAGGAGGCCGATTCAGCCGCCCGACCCTCGCGTCTATCAGCTCTGGTGCTCGCCGCGTTGGCGTCTGCGGCCATCGTGACAGCGACCGTGGTCATGGCGAAGCGGAAAGGGCCCGCAGCCGTCTCGAGCGCCAAGGCTCACGTGCCGGCGGAAAGTCTGGAGCGAAGTGAGGTGACGTTTCCCGGCGTGCTGAGTGACGGGACCAAGCCGACGACCGCTTTGGCTGCGGTGAAGGACGCCCGCGGCCGGCTGATTGCCCAATCCACGCC
>DASQDA010000243.1:0-2437 GCA_035634435.1 Polyangiaceae bacterium | reverse complement strand
CGACGCTGCACAGCCTCGACCAAGGCCGAACGGGCGTTGCCGACCACCAACACGCGGGCTCCCTGGCACAACGATTCCGCGTAAGCAACGAGCGGCAGGCTCGGAGGAGTGGTGGTCAGGCTGGGCATGGGCCGGCGCAGGGTAGCATGGGCGTGCCTTGGTACGAGAGGCTCACGAGCCCAACCGATAGAACGTTGCCCCAGCGATTGCGAGCGGTGTGGGGGCGTTCTTGAGAGCTTTGCCCAGTGCTTCCACCGCCTCCGTGTCCACATAGAGCCCTGCGCCCCAGCCCTCGCTGGCCTCGCCGGCGTGCGTCGCCGTTTCCGCGTAGAGAGCACGACGCAACGGCTCGCTCGGGTAGCTGGCGCGCAGCAACGTCGTGGAGGCGAGCACCTCGACCTCGGCGGGCGCCGGCGCGTGCTCGTCGACCCAACGGCCACCGTGGGACAGCACGGCCGTGACGCTGAAGCCGTGAGCCTGGAGCTCCTTGCGCAGGCTGCGCAGCCAATGAACCGGGTCCGCTGCCTGCTCGCCGTCGGCAACCTCGAAGTACAACGCGTGACCCAGGTCGAGAGCGGTGGCTCCGGCGCCGAGCGGCAGATCGGCTGCGTGCGCCAGCGTCACGTTCCGAAACGCCATGAAGCGCTCGACGAAATCATCGCGGTCCAGCGTGTATTCCGCGTCCTCGACATCGAAGAACGCCACCAGCAGGCCAAACGCGTTCTCATCGATCAAGGTCATGCTCAACGGGCTCTGGCAAAATCGAAGGCGCCTTCGAAGCACGGGAGACGCGCGGCTGCAGGGGAGGGTAGCCGGCGCGCCGGCGGAGCGAATTGATGCCACGCAAAACTGCCGACCGGGTAATAATCCAGCGTTCGAAGCGTCGTTTGCCTGGAAAATCCATCAGCAACAGGCCCGCGAAGATGGTCAGCAGCCCTTGGCCTGGTAAGACGAGCATGGCGACGCCGAGCACCAGCAGCGTGAAGCCGAGCAGGTTCTGTAACACGCGGAGCGCGACGCGTACGAGCGATCGCGGGGTACGGAGCCCGAGCTCGGCGTGGCTATTCCGTGAGAAGTAGTCCGCGGGCAAACGGGTCAAGAAGTAGGGCACACCGAGTAGGCTCGCCACGAACGTGACGGCGCTCAGCACGCCCAGCGCAATGAGCGCGTGTGGGTGCAGCAGCGTTCCCGCGACGCGGTGGGTGCTCTCGGGTAGTAACTGCTCTAGCCAATCCGGCAAGGTGCCGGGATCTCAGCAGGTCGTCGCGGCAACGCAAGCGTCGCCGGCAGCGAGGGGCCCGAGCGCCTCGACCTGGTGATTCGGCACACTAGCTGCGTGTTCTGGCGGCGTGGATGGCCGCGAGAGCCGCCCGGGCCTTGTGTCGTGTTTCCTGTGCTTCGAGCTGAGGCACGCTGTCGGCCACGATGCCGGCCCCAGCGGTGACCTCGAAGCGGCCCGCCGTCATCACCACGGTGCGAATGCAGATGGCCAGGTCGAGCTCGCCGCTGCGCGTGACGTAGCCCAGGGCTCCACCGTACACGCCACGGGGCCGGACCTCGAGCTCACGAATAATCTGCATCGCGCGGACCTTGGGAGCGCCAGTCAATGTGCCTGCGGGAAACGTGGCGCGAATAACGTCCCAAGGGTTCTGATCAGGGGCGAGCTGCCCCTCGACCTCGCTGACGATGTGCATCACGTGGCTGAAGCGATCGATGCCCATCTTCTGCGGGACCGCGACGCTGCCGGGCCGCGCGACGCGTCCGATATCGTTGCGTGCAAGATCGATCAACATCACGTGCTCAGCACGCTCCTTCGGATCGGCGAGCATTTCTGCTGCCAGCTTGCGGTCCTCCTCTTCACTCGCACCCCGGGGCCGCGTGCCGGCGATGGGCCGCAAGACGACGCGCCCCTGCTCGACGCGCACCAGAGTCTCTGGGCTTGCACCGGCGATTGCAATCCGTGGGGCCCCATCACGCTCCGGCAGCTCGAGGATGTACATGTAAGGAGCCGGCGACAGCACGCGCAACGCCCGATACACGTCGAACGGGTCGGCGCCCAACGTGGGGGTAGAAAACGTGCGCGCCGGCACGACCTGGAAAGCATCACCGGCGCGGATGTACTCCTTGGCGCGCTCCACCACCCGCTCGTACTCCGCGTCGCTCATGCTGACGTCCACGTCGGTGGGCAACGCTTGTGGGTCCGGCGGTACAAACGCCTGGAGCGCGACAGCCGCGCTCAGGTCACGCTCGGCGCGCTCGAGGTCCGCCTGATCGTGCGCTGCGATGGTAGCGGTGTGTGTCAGGTTGTCGAAGACCACCACGGTAGCGGCGCTGATGAGCCGCGCGATCGGCCTTCGCTCGCGCTCGAGCTCGGGCCAGCCCTGCACCTTGCTGGCGTAGTGGATGATGTCGTAAGGGATGACGCCGACGTGGGCTT
>DASQDA010000242.1:0-1997 GCA_035634435.1 Polyangiaceae bacterium | reverse complement strand
CGGCGCGGCCAGCCACGGAGGGCGCCGTGCTCGGTGATGCTGCCCTCCGGCAGAGCACAGGCGCGCGCGAGCTGCTCGTGCCGGAGTATCCGCCACCCTCCGCTCGGGGTGCGCTTGCTTTGACGGGCGCCGCTGTGTTCGCCGGTTGGTACGGCGCCGGAGTGGGCGCATCGTTCTTGTGGCCGGATACGCCAGGCATGGAGAAGCTCCGTATTCCGGTCGCGGGACCATGGCTCGCGCTTTCCGACACGAGCTGTGGGGGCGACCCCGACTGCACCACGTTGCTGCTCGGCGTGCGCGCGGTGCTCACCGCCGCAGCCGGTATCGGCCAGCTCGGCGGTCTGGCAGTGCTGGTCGAATCCGCATTCGTTCCGACGGCACGTCAAGGCGAACGCCCATCGCCGCCGCGTGCGCAGTTGCGAGCTGCGCCCTTCATTGCGGGCCGTCATGTGGGCCTCGGCGTGCTCGGCTCCTTTTAGTGCGCTGAATCAAGACTCAGCACGGGTCGGAACCGCAAGGTTCATGCGTGCGCGACGCCTTGGCCCAGGACTTTGTTGGGGTCTCGGTCCGTTGCGGCCCGCGAAATATGTGCGGCGTTCGTTCGACTCAGGACACTAGGATCAGCTCGAGCGAGCACACCGTGGGGTGTTGTGCGCTGCCTGCAGTGCGCGCACTGACAGTGAAAACGACGGAACGGGAGCTTCCAAATTTGTCACAACCCCGCCTCGTCTTGGAGATAGAGGTGCGCAATCCGCGAAAGCGTGATACTCCCTCGCGGATGGAGGCTATCTGGTGAGCCGGCGAACCAAGTTCGTCTTTGTCACCGGAGGAGTCGTCTCTTCCATTGGCAAAGGTCTCACCTCCGCGTCGATTGGCGCGTTGATGGAAGCGCGGGGCCTGCGGGTCACGCACATGAAGCTCGACCCGTACATCAACGTAGATCCGGGCACCATGTCGCCGTACCAGCACGGCGAGGTCTACGTGACCGACGACGGTGCGGAGACGGATCTGGATCTCGGTCACTACGAGCGATTCACGTCGTGCCGCCTGACCCGGCAAGCCAACGTGACCACTGGGCGCATCTACGAAGCCGTGATCAGCAAGGAGCGCCGCGGTGAGTACCTGGGCGCCACCGTACAGGTGATTCCGCATATCACCGACGAGATCAAGGCGCGCATCCATGAGGCCACGCAGGGCGCCGACATCGCCATCATCGAGGTGGGCGGTACCGTCGGTGATATCGAGTCGCTGCCGTTCCTCGAGGCCATCCGCCAGTTGAAGCTCGAGGCGGGCAGCGAGAACGGCCTGAGCGTCCACGTCACGCTCGTTCCCCACATCGCGACCGCGGGTGAGCTGAAGACGAAGCCGACGCAGCACTCGGTGCGCGAGATGCGCGAGATCGGTATCCAGCCGGACATCCTGATCTGTCGCTGCGACCGCCCCATTGCGCGGGGTTTGAAGGAAAAGATCGCGCTCTTCTCCAACGTCCCCGTCGACAGCGTCGTCTCGGCCGTCGACGTCAGCTGTATCTACGAGCTACCGCTCGTGCTGCACGCAGAGGGGCTCGACGAGCAGATTGCCGAGCGCCTGAACATCTGGTCGCGCGAGCCCGAGCTCGGTGCCTGGAGGCGCACGGTCGATCGCTTCAAGAAGCCGACGAACGGTTCGGTACGGATCGGCGTGGTTGGCAAGTACGTGCACCTCAAGGACAGCTACAAGTCCTTGCACGAGGCCATCGTCCACGGCGCCCTCGCCAACGACGTCGCGCTTCAGCTCGAGTACATCGACTCCGAGCAGCTCGAGCGCGGGAGCGCTGCGGTGCTGCTCAGCGGTCTCGACGCCATTTTGGTGCCGGGCGGCTTCGGGGATCGCGGCGTCGAAGGGAAAATATCGGCCATCCGCTACGCTCGCGAGCATGGTGTGCCCTTCTTCGGCATCTGCCTCGGTATGCAGCTGGCGGTGATCGAGTTTGCTCGCAACGTATGCGGCCTCAAGGC
>DASQDA010000241.1:0-3124 GCA_035634435.1 Polyangiaceae bacterium | reverse complement strand
ATTGATCGACGAGGTGCTCGCGGAGGCGGGCGTACCGCGTGAGCGTTTGCAGGCCGTGGGAGTCACCGTACCCGGCCTCGTCGAACGCGCGACCGGGACCGTCGAGCTTGCGCCCAACCTGGGCTGGAAACACGTTCCGATTCGGCAGATCGTGCAGCGGGCGCTCGATCTCCCCGTCGTGGTCAACAACGTGACGAACGCGGGGGCCATCGCCGAGGGGCGCGCGGGTGTCGCACGCGGCGTCTCGTCTTACGTGTGGCTCTACGTCGGCACGGGTATCGGCGCCGGCGTGGTCATCGATGGCCGCGTGTTTTACGGGCATGCAGGCTACAGTGGCGAGATTGGCCACTGCCCCGTGGTGCTCGACGGGCCGGAGTGTACGTGCGGGCTGCGCGGCTGTCTCGAAGCCGTCGCCTCGGGATGGGCGATCGCGCGCGCCGCCGAGCAAGGCGTCCAGAGCGGCCAGTGCGCGCATCTTCAGAGCAACGGTCGGCCGCTCGACGCGCGAGCGGTGTTCGAGGCCGCCAAAGCTGGAGATCCAGCTGCGCGCAAGATCTTCGATGACGTGGGCTCGTATATCGGCATGGGCATCTCCACCCTCGTCAACGTGCTGGATCCCGAGCTCATCGTGCTCGGCGGCGGCGTCATGGCGGCCTCCGACTTCATCGTCGACGCGGCGCGACGCTCGGCTGCTCGTCACACGGTGCGTGGTGAAGGGGTGCGTATCGTGCCGAGCGCGCTGGGCGACAGCTTCGGGCTGCTGGGAGCGGTCATTGCCGCCATGGACCACTCCGTGCGTTCTTATCGTGTGGTGGCGACGGGTGAGCGCCTGGTGATGGACATCGCTGACTCGTGAGTCGCTAATGGGTCGGCGGCGTTACGCGCGCTGAAAGTCGTAAATCGGACCGAGCCGCAGCAGGTCGGTGAGCTCCTGGAGAGCGCGGCGCGATTCCTCGAGCAACAGCGGATCGCGCAGGCTGTCGGCGTCCAGTCGGTCTCGGTAGTGCCGGTGCACCCAGCTCTCGAGTGCGGTGCCGAGGTCGGCGCTCCAGAAGACATTGGCCGCAATGCTCCCGGCCTCCGCTGTCTGCAATGGCACACGCAGCCGCAAGCACGCCGGACCTCCGCCGTTGCGCATCGAATCATTGACGTTCACGTAGGTCACGCCCGCCAGGAGCTCGGTCGCGCTCTGCACGCGCTCCAAGTACGCTCGGGCGCTGACGCACGACTCCGCCTCTCGCGGTGCAACCAGCTGGAAGCGGCCATCGCGTAGCGGCAACAGTTGCGAGTTGAACACGTAACTTGCGACAGCTTCCGCGAGGGGAAGCTCGTGTTCCGTGGCCATGACCACGCACAGCTCGTCACCCAGACGTTGTTGCAGCTCGCGCACCAGGGCCCCGGAGTCGAGGAATGCGCGCTCGTGCATCAAGAACAGCGAGCCACTCCCGACCGCGAGCACGTCGCTGTGAAATGCGCCGGCGTCGATGCCTGCCGGGTCCTGCTGCCACAGCAGTTGCTGGGCAAGTCCGATGCCGTGAAGGCGCACCACGGCCTGGCTGGCGGCGAGCGCCTGGCGCGCGGTGAAGCGCGTGGGCGCTGCCAGCGTCGCATCGGGTGTTCGCCCCCACCCGAACAGATGAACGTGCGCCCTGGAGGTGGCGAGGAGGGTGTGGTTGGCGGCACCTTCGTCCGCCAGCGCGCTCTGTGAAGGAAGAGCATCATGGACGCAGAAATGCGCAGTGCTCGCGAAGATGGCCCGCAGGATACGCGTGGTGGTTGGAGCCTCCAAGCTGCGGTGGAACATGCTGGCCAAGTTGGCGGGCGTGAGATGCGTGAGCGCGTCCCCGGAATCTGCCCCCGGCGTCACCGTGGCGGCATTCGCGGCCCACATGGATGAAGCGCTGCTCACGGCGCTGAGCAAAGCGGGATCGTAGCGGTACGCCGCCTCCAGCACGTCGGCGTCACGACCACTGAATCCGAGCCGGCGCAGCACGGGCACGTAGGGTCGCTCGTGCGGCGGGAGCAAGGCTTGAAAAGGCGACAGCGACGCGACCTCCTGCATCTTCGCCAATCCTTGCAGCGCTGCTGCTCGTGGATTGCCGAGCTGACCCCGGTGTTTGCTGCTGGCGAGATTGCCGTGGCTCAGGCCGGCATAGTGGTGGGTAGGACCTACGAGGCCGTCGAATGCGTATTCTGGCATGCGGGATCCTGTCGCCTTGGGTAACCAGGGTTTCTAATCGCGTTGGGCTCGAACCGCACGCTCCGGGTTCCACCGCGAAGAAGATACTGATAGGGCTAACCGATGCGTCGTCTCGCGCTAGGCGCACTTGGCCTGCTCCTATTCAACTGCGGCTCGCCCGAGGGTGCGGACCTATTCAGGAACGAGGCGGGCGTGTCGGGCGGAGGCCGCTTGGGTGCCGGTGCAACGGCGGGCGCCGGTCAGTCGAGTGTGCCTGCTACCGGCGGCCAAGGCGGCTCTGCGGCAGCAGGTGGCACCGGCGCAGCAGGTGGCACCGGCGCAGCAGGTGGCGGCAGCGGTGCAGCGAGTGGAATGAGTGCCGCGGGCGTCGGCGCTGGCGCTGGCGCTGGGTTCGGAGGTGACGCCAACGCTGGAGCAGGGGGCACCACTGCTGGCGCGAGCGGCACCGCGGGTCAAGCCGGCGGCGGCGGTGCGCCGCCGAATCCTTTGCTGTGCGCCGAGCGTTGCCCGGACGTGGGCACGTGCGTAGAGGGTGTGTGCGTTATCAGCTGCACCGGCCGACGTTCCTGCAGCCCCCGAGTGGTATGCCCCGAGGGGCTCACCTGCCGAATCGAGTGCACGGGTGAAGGGGCGTGCGCTAGCGGCATCGACTGCGATCAGGCAGCGAGCTGCGAGATCGAATGCTCCGGACAGTCGAGCTGTTCGGGCGGTGTGCGCTGTGCCGGCGCTCACTGCCAGCTCGCGTGCTCACAAACGGGTGCTTGTCCGAGCGACACGGACTGCCGTGCAGCGCGCTGCGACTTGAGCTGCAGCGGGCAAGGTGCCTGTCAGGGCAGGATCGCCTGCGGCGCGAGCACGGACCGCTGCGAGCTCCACTGCAGTGGCGACAACAGCTGCCCGAGCCCGACGCGCAGCGAGGCGCAA
>DASQDA010000240.1:0-1814 GCA_035634435.1 Polyangiaceae bacterium | reverse complement strand
GACTGCACGTACGTGCTGCAGGCAGACGCCGTGGACGAGACGGGCCGGTCGGGCTCGCCCAAGGCGCTGACGGTGAAGCTCAACCGCATCAAGCCGATCGCCCCGAGCGACTTCGAGGGGGGGCGAAACGAGAACGCGAATCGCGTTGACGTCCAGTGGACGGGCAACCCGGAGTGCGACGTGGAGCACTACAAGGTCTATCGCGGCACGACGCCCTCGAACGTGACGACGCCGGTCACTTGCTCCGGGGCCGGCAGCGCTCTGCTGGCGAAGGACGCGGCCGAGTGCCTGGACGAGGGGGCGCCCGCAGGCACCCTCTACTACAAGGTCGTCGCGCTCGACAGGGCGCCGGGCGGCGTCCTGCGCGACGGCGCCCCCAGCGACCTGCTTGCGGTGCCGCCCGCGGGTGGCAACCAGAAGCCGTCGGCGCCTGGCAACGTGACCGCGTGTACCGGCGGGGCACCAGGCTGTAACGGCCCCGACGGGACGCCCGCGACGAGCGGCGTGACGGTGGTTCGCTTCGATCCTGCCACCGACAGCGACGGGACGATCGCGTCCTACAGGATCTACCGCAACGGAACGAGCTACTCCAACCGCCACGGCGTCTTCTTCAGCACCGAAGGCGCCACCGGTCTCGCATGGCTCGAGCACGACATGCCCGGCGGGCCGCACGAGTACAGGGTCTCAGCCGTGGACGACAAGTTCGCCGAGTCCGACCTGAGCGCACCCGTGAGCCTGTGAGAGACACGCTGCGCCAGGAGGAGGGCTTCACGCTCATCGAGCTGCTGGTTGCGTCAGTGCTGATGATCATCGTGCTCGGCGCCACGCTCACCGCGCTCACCTCTTTCGAGCGCAACACAAGCGTGAACGAGAAGCAGAACGAGGCGCAGGAGCAGGCCCGCTCCTCCCTCGATCGCATGGCGCGCGATCTGCGCAACCTCGCGAGCCCCTCGTTCGAGCTGCCCCTCGCCGTGGACCGCGCCCTGCCCAACGACCTCATATTCCAGTCGGAGGGCAAGATCAAGCCCGCAGGGAGCCAGAACAAGCAGAACACGACGCGCATGCGCTACTGCACGCCGGCGTCCGGCGGCTTGAGCCGCGGCCTCTACCGCCAGACTCAGACGTGGACGACGGCTGTCGCTCCACAGCCGCCCCCAGCCACAGACTGCCCAGGCTCCGGCTGGACCAGGACAACGGAGATGTCGAACGCCGTGACGAATGGCGAGCGGGCCGTCTTCACTTACAACTCCGCCGACGTAACCGCGATCACAGAGGTGAGCAGCCAGCTCTTCGTGGACGTCAACCCTGGCAAGGCGCCTGCGGAGTCCGACCTCCAGACCTCGGTGTACCTCCGCAACCAGAACCGGGCGCCCAGCGCAACGTTCACGTCCGCCTATGACGGCTCTGGAGGCGTCGTGCTGAACGCCTCCGAGTCAACCGACCCGGAGGAGCGCCCGCTCAGCTTCAAGTGGTACGACGAAACCGACACCGAGATCGGCGACGGCATCGTGATCACCACGCCGGCCGCCCCCGGCACCCACAACTACTACCTGATCGTCACCGACGCCAAGCTCAAGACCCAAGCTCCTGAGCAGTCGGTGTGCGTACCCGGAACTGGAGTCACATGCTGAAGCTCAAGACGCGGCAGGAGCGGGGCAACGTGCTTGTGACCGCGGTACTTCTCATCTCGATCATGATGGCAATGGGCCTGGCAGTGGCTTCGCGAGTGGACACGCAGACAGCCCAGTCGCGCAAAGAGCGCGAGCGCGAGTCGAGCTTCAACCTGACGGAGGCCGCGCTCTCGGCGCAGACCT
>DASQDA010000239.1:0-4364 GCA_035634435.1 Polyangiaceae bacterium | reverse complement strand
ACTGGCAAAAACCAGCCCAGCGCCACCAACGCGTCGCGCGTCTTACCCGCTGCGCCCGCCCACACCTCACTTGAGGTGACGCGCTGGTGACCGTACGCGATGTGCGCCAGCTCGGCGCCCAACGCAAAGTCGAGCTCACGTCCGTGCAGACTGTAGGGGGCATCACTCTCAAGATGACTCTGACCCACCAGCACGAAGGGCTCGCGCGCGCCGAAAGCGCGCATTCCCACGCTGCGCGCGCCATGCGACACGTAGCCGCGCACGAGCGGCAGGCCGAAGAGGCGGCTACTGCGGCGCAGGGCGCGGATGGCATCGGGATGCCGCGTTTCGTTCAGCTCTTCGCAGAAGTCGCGCAGAAAGCCCAGGTCGGGCTCGGGCACGCTGGCGATGAGCTCCGACAGGCGTGCGGCGAAACGGTTGGAGCCCCGGGCCAGTGGATGGCTGAGCTGCTCGCGTAGAGCGGCCGGCGGCAGCGGCTCGACCGGCTCGGCGCTGGGCGGTGACGGGGCCAGGGCCAAGCCTCCCGGAGCCAAGCACTGCAGTGCCCACTCCGCGCGTCGAATGCAGCGTGCCTGGGCGGCATCGTGGCTCGACGCGCCCGTGAGGGCCGCCAGTCGAGCCAGGTCGAGCGGCGCGAGTCGGCAGAGTGCGGACAGCGACGGTACGTCGGTGCTGCCGCGGGCTTCCGCCTCTCGACACAGCACCGCGTAGAGCAGCGCTCGCTCCTCGTCGCTGCGAGCGCCACCGGACGAAGTCAAGAGCGTGCCTTCATCGGGGGGCAGCTGAGCCAGGCGAGCCTCCGCCAGGCGCCGCGCCTGCTCGCCATGGCCGGTCGCGAGCTCGTGCTCGGCGAGCTCGAGCTCGGCCCGGGCCGCGCCGGGCTGGGCAGCCAGCAGAGCGCGATGCAACGAGAGCGCCCAAGGCTCGGCTCGGGTGCCAGCTTTTCGCAGGTCACTCAGCAGCGCTCGACCGCTGCTCGCGCCCAGCTCCCAGCGGGCCCAGGTCTCTGCGACGGCAGTGGGAGCTGCACCGCTGCGCCCGAGCAGCTCCGCTAGCCGATCGCCAGCAGCCGTGACCTCGCGAGCTTCGCTGTGCGGCGCGAGCGCCGCATGAGCGACGGCGGCCAAGGCGTGCCCACGCTGCTGGGCTCTTGCAAGCAGCTCCTCGACGCGCTCGCTGGGCTCCTTCGTCTGCGCGGACAAGCGCAGGCGGCGCGCCGCTTCGTAGAGCCGTTCAGCGGGCTGGAGCTGGCTGAGCTCGAGCAGCTCCACGAACAAGGCTGCCTTACGCTGCGCGATGGGCCAATGCTCGCCGGCGCGCTGAAGCGCTGCGCCGGAGCCCTGGCTCTCGACCGCGAGCTCATGCGGATCGAGCACGATCACGCGGCTATCGCCGAGCTCCGACAGCGTTGCGAGCTGCAGCGTCTGGGCGGTCATGATCCACAGCGTCGTCTGACGAACCCAGGGACCGAGCGCCGACGGAGCGTCGTCCGCGACGGCCAGGTCGCAAAACGCAATGAGAACGTCGTCTGGGTCGAGCACGCCCGCGACGAATTCGCTGGCTAGATCGCCGAGAGGCTCCAGGTAACGGTCGTGGCCAGCCGACAGGGAACGCTTGCCCTTGGCGGCGTGCCGGAGTCGTCCGAGCGCGATGCAGCGGCGCACGGCTTCGGCCCGCCCGGTCGGCACCATCAGGATGGCATCGTCCACCAGGAGCCGATCACGAACGCGGCCCGCCTCGTAGCGGAGTGTGCCTGCCTCGGCGAGGTTCACGGCTCGGCCGACGAAGCGGTCCTCACTGGCCACCAGGAACGCCCCCACGGGCGTCAAACACAGCTCCGCGTCGAGCTCCCCGGCGCCCTCGGCGGAAAGCTTGCCCCCGAGACGGATTCGGCGCTCGATCGGGCCCAGGCCGCGCTCAGCTAGGAAGCTTGCCGAGTCAGCGCACATGCGCCTGCCGGGAGCCCGCGTCCGTCACATGGATCGCGGCATCGCGCCGATTGTTTGTGTCCTGCCCGCAGCAGAGCTCGTGTGTGATGCTATGGGTTCGGTGGATCATGACCACCGAACGCACGTCCGCCGAGCTACGCCAAGCGTTCCTCGGGTTTTTCCGCGAGAGCGGCCACGAGGTGCTCCCGAGCGGCTCCCTCATTCCCTCCAACGACCCCTCTTTGATGTTCGCCAATGCGGGCATGGTGCAATTCAAGGACGTCTTTACCGGGCGTGAGCAGCGGCCTTACCGTCGTGCCACGACCAGCCAGAAGTGTATCCGCATCAGCGGCAAGCACAATGACCTGGAGGCCGTCGGCCCTTCGCCGCGCCACCACACGTTCTTCGAGATGCTAGGCAACTTCAGCTTTGGCGACTACTTCAAGGAGCAGGCGATCGTCTTTGCTTGGGACTTTCTCACGCGCGTGCTGTCGCTGCCACAAGAGCGGCTCATCATCACCTACTTCAAGGGCGAGGCGGGCGTCGCGGCGGACACCGAAGCGCGCGAGATATGGAAAAAGGTGAGCGGCTTCGGTGACGAGCGTCTGCGTGGTCTGGGAGCCAGCGACAACTTCTGGGCGATGGGCGAGAGTGGCCCCTGCGGTCCTTGCAGTGAGATCTTCTACTGCCTGGGGCCCGAGGTGAACCTTTCGAGCTTCGGGGAGGAGCAGACCGCCGACGGCTTCGGCTGGATGGAAATCTGGAACCTCGTGTTCATGCAATTCGAGCGCAGCCTATCGCCCGACGGCCCGACCCTGGCCGCGCTCCCTGCGCCCAGCATCGATACGGGCGCAGGGCTCGAGCGGCTTGCGTGCGTGGTTCAGGGCAAGAGCAACAATTACGATACCGATATCTTGCGCGAGCTGGTCGAGGTTGCGGCGCGGGCCGCCGGCAAGCCCTACGGACGCAGCCAGGAGCCGGACGATGTCAGCATGCGCGTGATCGCCGACCATGCGCGCACGGCAGCGTTCCTGCTTGCGGAAGGCATCAGCCCGGACCGCACCGGTCGCGAGTACGTGCTGCGGCGGGTGATGCGGCGAGCCATCCGGCACGGACACAGGCTCGGGATCCAGAGGCCGTTCCTGCACGAGGTCGCGCTGCGTGCGACGGAGTTGATGGGCGGGCACTATCCGGAGCTCGTGGAACGTCGGGACTTGATCGCGTCCGTGTGTGAGGGCGAAGAGGTGCGCTTCCGACAAACCATCGAGCGCGGGCTCTTGTTGCTCGACGAGCGTTTCGACAGCCTCGTGCGCGAGGGGAGGCGCGAGCTCTCCGGCGCGGACGCGTTTCAGCTGTACGACACCTATGGCTTCCCGCTCGATCTCACGGCCGTTATCTGTGAGGAGCGCGGCTTTGCCGTCGATCAGGCCGGCTACGCGGCGGCCCTCGACGACGCGCGCAAGCGTTCGGAGTTCAAGGGCGTCGATCAGGCGGTCGAGGCAGTGTATCGCCAGGTCTCCACGCTCGTCCCGGACGGCAGCGTGCGGTTCACTGGCTACGACCGCGACCTGGACGAGAGCGCGATCGTGGCGCTGGTCGTCGATGGCAAGCTGGCCGAGCGGGCCGAGCAAGGCGCAGTCGTCGAAATCATCACCGAGAGTACCCCTTTCTACGGTGAGTCCGGCGGTCAGAGCGGCGACACGGGCAAAGTCAGCACCCCGGGCGGCGTGGTCGAGGTGGAGGACGTACACAAGCCGTTTTCAGGGCTGGTGGTTCACCGCGGGCGCGTCATCGAAGGCTCGATCTCCGTCAAGGAGAGCGCCACGCTCGAGGTAGATGTTGCCCGTCGCGAGCGCACGCGGCGCAATCACTCGGCCACGCATCTGCTGCACTGGGCTCTGCGCCAGGTTCTGGGCACACAAGCGCAGCAGAAGGGCTCGCTCGTGGGTCCGGATCGTTTGCGCTTCGACTTCTCCCACGGCAAGCCGCTCAGCCCCGAGGACATTGCTCGCATCGAGGAGCTCGTCAACGAACGCACGCTCGCCAATCATCCCATTCGAACGGAGACCTTGAGCATGGAGGAGGCTCGCGCGCGCGGCGCCACCATGATCTTCGAGGAGAAGTACGGTGACGTCGTGCGGCTCTTGAGCATGGCCGAGTCGATGGAGCTCTGTGGCGGCGTCCACGCGCGGGCCACAGGAGACATCGGGCTCTTCAAGATCGTGAGCGAGCAGGGTGTCGCGGCTGGAGTGCGCCGCATCATCGCGGTCACAGGGGAGGGCGCGCTGACCTACCTGCGTGACGTCGAAGGCTCGCTGGCTCGCGCCGCGCAGACGCTCAAAGCCAGCCCGCAGACGTTGCACGAGCGCCTGGAAAAGCTGCTCCAGCACGAGCGCGCTCTGGAGAAGCAAGTCGAGGAGCTGACGCGGAAGCTGA
>DASQDA010000238.1:0-26559 GCA_035634435.1 Polyangiaceae bacterium | reverse complement strand
ACTTTTGCGACTCCTATGGTCGAGGCGAGTCGGCCTGCGACCTCGGCCAGATTCTTTGCGCTGGCACGTGTGTCGATCCGCGAACCAACGTCGGCTACTGCGGAGCACGCGATTCCTGCCGCGGAGCGAGCGCCGGTGTGGTCTGTGCGGACGGCGCCGTGTGTATGGGGGGCGTCTGCAGGCGGGGCCCGGTATGGGCTGAGCCCAGGCTCATCGATGGACCTGGCGCCAAGGGCGGGCTCTATCCCGACGTGGCGGTGCGAGCGGACGGCAGCGCCGTGGTCGTGTGGGTGGAGATGTATCCACGGGACCCGAACGCTCCAGGCGATGCTGTGTGGCTCAACCGATATCACCCCTCTACCGGCTGGGGGATGGCCGAGCTCGTCGAAGCCAACCTCACCGAGCCGTACTATCCGCGTGTGGTCTCCGACCGGACCGGCAACATAACCGTGACCTGGGCCTCGATCGTCCGAGGCATCAGCTTCACATGGCTGAAACGCTACGAGCCGGCAACTGGATGGGGACCTGCGTTCCGGCCTGTCACCAGCCGCGGCGTCGGCCACACTTCTGCAGGCCGCCTCGCAATGGCTCCGGATGGCAGCACGTTCGCGGTTTGGCCGCAGAACATCACGCAGGGAACAGGCACGCTCTTCTACACTCGGCACACCGCGTCTTCCGGCTGGAGCTCAGCCGTACAACTGAACCTGCCGGGAGCGCTCGACGTGCTCGGCGGGGACGTCGAGTTCGATGCTGACGGGAGCGCGGTGTTCGTTTGGGCGGAGTCGAACGGCTCTCGATATAGTGTGTGGTCCCGGCGGCTCTCGCCGACGAGCGGCCTGGAACCAGCGCCCGTGCTGCTCGAGGAAGAGGACGACCTCGAGGCGAAAGACCCGGACCTTGCCTTTGATTCGGCCGGAAACGCCGTCGTCGTCTGGTCGGCGGGGTTGGACTCAACGGTGGGGCAGCGGGATGGGGAGAGCATCTGGGCTCGCGTTTACCGGCCCGCGTGTGGCTGGGACGCACCGGTGCTGCTTGGACGCGGTACGTTCGCCCACCATCCTCGGGTGGCGATGGGTCGCGCAGGGCAGGCGGTGGTGGTTTGGCGTGCGTCGCAGGTCGAGCAACGGCAAAGCGGAGCCCCCGCGGACGTCTGGCATGCTGAGCTGGACGTCTCGCGCGGCTGGACTGCCGCGGTAATGTTGGCGAGCGACGCAGTCGGTGAGGTCGATATGCCCGTCGTGTCCATGGATGGGGACGGCAATGCGCTTGTCGTCTGGTCGCAGAGCACGGGTCTGAACGGCTCCATCTGGGCTGCGCGCAGGGATCGGACGACCGGCTGGCGTGAGCCGCAGAAGCTGTACGTGTCCGAAGACTACGAGCCGCCTTGGAACCCGGCCGTGCAGTTTGCGGGAAACGGGGACGCCACGATCACGTGGCATACGTCGAGATTCATCCCGCGGACTATCTGGGTTCGCCAGTACCACTGAGACCTGTCCCGCGCGCGCAGACGTGGGCTGCGCCAGTTGTCCCCGCGGCAGCCCGGCCCGGTCTCGACAAGGCTCGTCGTGGTAATAGGCGGGCGAATGGACTCGGCGATCAGCACCGCGGCGCGCGCGCTGGCAATCGGGGACCCGCTGCTCGCGCTCAAGCACGTGGCGCTGCGTTCAGACTCGGCGGCGCTCGCGCTGCGTGGCATCGCCATGGCTCAGCTCGGCGAGCTGTCGCACGCTAAGGCGTTGTTGCGCCGTGCCGCACACGGCTTCGGAGCAGGTGAGCCGGTCGCGCGAGCGCGTTGTGTCGTCGCGCAAGCGGAGGTGGCGCTCGCCATGCGCGACCTGGTGGGGGCGGAGCGAGGGCTCGACGAGGCGGCGGCACTCTTGGAGAAGCGCGGAGACGGGGCGAATGCCGCGTTCGCGCGCCTGGTGCAGGTAAGGCGACTGACATTGCTAGGCGACGTGGAACGCGCGGAGCGTGCGCTTGGCACGCTGTCGCTGCCGGGAATGCCAGCGCCTCTTTCGGCGCTGCTGAACCTGGCCGCGGCGGATCTGGCGATGAAGCGCGCCGACAGCGCTGCAGCCGAGATGTCCCTTGCTCGAGCGCGCGGCGCCGCCAATCGCGCGCGCATCTTGCCCCTGCTCGCGGAGGTCGAGAAGCTAGAGAAGCAGCTGCGAACGCCGGTCGCGCGTGTGCTCGAGGGCAAGCATCAGCGTCTGCTTCTCCTGAGCGAGCTGCCGGCGGTCTGGGACTCGGGAAAGCTGGTGGTCGATGGCTGTCGGCGGGAGGCACGCCTGGGCAAGAACGTCGTCAGCCTGGTGACACGCCCGATACTGTTCGAGCTGCTCCGGGTGCTCGGCGAAGCGACGCCGGGCGACGTCGCACGCGACCGGCTCATCACGCGCGTGTTCGGTGCGCGCCGCGTCAACGATTCGCACCGTGTGCGGCTTCGCGTCGAGCTCGGGCGCCTGCGCAAGCTGCTCGGTCGGCTCGCCGAGGTGCGCGCGACCGCCGAAGGCTTCGAGCTCGCCGGCTCCGGTGGTGGCTGCTGCGTGCTGTTGCCGCCCGCTGAAGGCGAAGCGAGCGCGCTCCTCGCGCTGCTGCGCGGCGGCGAATCCTGGGCGACCTCCGGCCTCGCTGCTGCGGTGGGAAAGAGTCAACGCGCCGTACAGCGCGCGCTCTTGGTGATGGAGCGGGACGGCAAGGTTCGTTCAGCCGGCGCCGGTCGAGCGCGGCGCTGGGTGGCAGTGCCCTCTGCCGGATTCGCGACCACCTTGTTACTCGTCGCACCGGGTACTTTGGGATAGCTCTGGGCCATGCCCAAGCCAGCGCCACCGCAACCAAGCAAGGCCCACATCATTCGCGAATATGGGCCTTTCCCCGATGCCGAGCAGGTTCATGGGGTCACCTTCGATGGCGAGCGGACCTGGTTCGCTGCAGGCACGCACTTGCAAGCGTTCGAGCCCGCCACGGGCGAGGTGGGGCCCCGGCTCGTGGCAGCCGCGGACGCTGGTACGGCCTTCGATGGACGCCACTTCTACCAGATCACCGGGGAGGTCATTCAGAAGCTCGACCCCAAGAGCGGCGAGGTGCTGGCGACCATTCCGGCCCCGGGCAAAGGTCGCGATTCGGGGCTGGCCTGGGCGGAGGGCTCGCTGTGGGTCGGGCAGTACCGCGACCGCAAGATTCACGCGATCAATCCGAGCACCGGTGAAGTGTTGAAGACCATCGAGTCCGATCGTTTCGTCACCGGCGTGAGCTGGGTTGACGGGGAGCTGTGGCACGGCACCTGGGAGAACGATGAAAGTGAGCTGCGTCGCATCGAGCCCACGACCGGCGCCGTGTTGCAGCGGCTCACGATGCCCGCGGGCACCGTCATCAGCGGGCTCGAAAGCGACGGCCGAGACACCTTCTTTTGCGGAGGAGCCAAGAGCGGGAAAGTGCGCGCGGTGCGCCGTCCGCGTACGGGGTGAGTCGCTGCGCCTGCGCGAAAGGCTCGAGCCTGCCTGCTCAGGTGGCTGACAGCTCTTTACGGACGGCGCGCTGCTCCGCCGCATCGTCGCGCACCGCCAGCTGCGCGGGCGAGCAGCAGCGCGAGCTCACCGGGTGAGAGGTAACCCAGGGAGCGCGTCTCGTACAGCAGCTGCTCGCTCGACGCGCTGAAACCGCCGGTCTCCACGACGTGGCTCGCGTTGAGCGTGAACACACCGAAACCAACGTACACGCAACTGAGGTGCGTGAGCTTCTCCTCGAGATCACGGTCGCGAATGACCAAGCCATGATGGTCGCGCTAGGCATGAGTGACTTCGTGGCCGAGCGTCGCGATGAGCGATTCCTCGTGACGCAGCTGATCCAGCTCCAGTCCGAACTCGCAGACTCCCGCGTGAACACCCGCGAACCAGGCCGCCGCATGACCTTCCGTGTGCCGAGGCGTCAACTGACCCGCGATCGCTGGGCGTTCGCGCCAGCTCGCCAGCCGCACCTCGAGCTCGCCCAGACCCGCGTAGTGCATGAGCCGTCGGAGCAGGCGCCGCGCACCGATGACGCTGCGCTCCCAGCGCTCCGGGAAATACTCGCTGCGGGGGAGCAGAATCGGCGCGCAAACGAATGTCTCGAATCCGCGAAGACGTACGAGGTTGCCGAGCGCGCTGAGTAAGCGCTCCTGGTGTTCTCCCACCGGGAGCTCCAGCTCGAGAGCGACCTGTACCCTGCCATCCATTGCAGCCGATACCAACGCGGGCGACTGGCTGGGCTCCATCGGGCGGCTACAGAAGCCCGCGAGCGTCAGAAGCCCTGAAGCACTGCGCGGCCGAAGATGAAGGCGGCGCTCACGACCGCGAGGAAAAGCAGCACGACGACGAGCGCCAAGCGCAACAGGCAGCCGACCAAACCGCGGCCCGTACGGCGCCTCACCCCAGCCAGCTCGCCCGCCCCGGTCGAGGAACGCGCGAGCACGGCCGCTCGCAGCATGCTGTGCAGCAATGCCGTGGGCGAGGCGACTCTCGCCAGCGGTTCTTCCTCAGCGGGCGCTGAAGGCTCGCGGCTGCGCCAGGCATCGGGAGTGGCGCTGGGTGATCGGCTGCGCGGGCGCGCGGCGGACGGCGTGGAGACGGGGGCTGGCGGCGACGCGGGTGAACGCGCTACACGGGCAGCGGGCGCGGCTCCGGGAGCCGGCTGCCCGAGCCGCGCGCCACATTGACCGCACGCTGGCCCGTCCAGCCACAGGCCCGGCGAATGATTCGTGCAGAAGTAGCGGACCTGCGCTTCATGGCACGCGTCGCACTCACCCGCACTCGCCTGCGTGGTTCCGCAATTGGGGCAACGCCGGACCACGCTCATGTCTCTGCATCCAGCTGCGCTTCAGCGGCTGCCTCACTGCTTGGATCCGGCTGCGGAAAGACGGCGTTGATCAGGTCTGCTGGAGGATAGAGCTGGTACACCTGCGGCAGGGAGCCTGGGAGAACGCGCGCCAGGGTCGGCGCACGTTCGTAGGGCCCGAACCGCTCCCGGTTCAAACGACGCGACAGCGCCACTGTCGTGAGCAGCGGATGCTCACGGTAGGCGGGATAAATGGCATATCGTTCTTCGACGTGGTCATGGCCACGCGCCATGTGCGTGACCGGTCGCCCCAGGCGGGCGCTCAGGGCGCAAAAGTCCGCGAAATCTTCGTAACCGAACTGGCTGCCGCGCGAGAAGCGATTCGGCAGTTTCCGACGCGCCTTTGGGTGCGCACGGCCCCAAACGAAGTCCGACAAGCAAGTCGGATGGTTCCAGTCACCCGTCGCCGCCAGCGCTGGATGCAAATCGACCAGCGGAAACCCGCCGTGTGCCACCAGCAACCCGTCCGGAAAGAAGAGCGCGCGCGGCGCGTGCGCCGTGAGCCGCAACGCGAGCTTACCCGCCCGCTCAATCCATTCGTGCGCGAGATTTGCGTTCAGGAAGTCGGCAAAGTCCGACGGCGACACACTGGAGGCAAAGCGACTGCCGTTGTACGAGAGGGCTTCGTCATGATTGCCGGCGATGACGCACACGAGGTGGGGCGCCTCGACGATGAGCTCGAACACCCGGACGAGGAGCTCGAGGCCGAAGCCCTCGTCGTCGACGAAATCGCCGAGGAAGATGATGCGCGGCGAGGCAGTAGAGCGAGCTGCTGCGTCGCGGCGTATCTGGGCGAGCGCCCCTTCGAGCGCCAGCAGATCGCCATGCAGATCGCCGATGATCCACAGCGGGCTTGCCTCGTTGTGTGCCGACACGCAGATGACGCGGTTAGCGGGCTGCTCGCGGTCGCTGTCGAACAGCATACCGGGACCGTCGGCGCTGTCGAGCAACGTTTCCATCCGCTCGACCGCAGCGCGCATCCGAGCGCGGATCGGCTGCGGGGCAACCGCCTCGCGTATCGCGTCCCAGTCGAGGTCCCTCACTTCCACGACTGGCAACGTCGGAGGTATTCCCCGGACCTCCGCGGCGGGATCGGCGGGGCTCTCGGGCGGCTCCGATGCCAGCGGCTCCATCTCAGACGAGTGTGGCGACTCGGAAGTTGTCGTGTCGCTCGCCATTAGCGTCCCCGGGTCGTGAGCGGTAGCTTGATCAAGCCCTTCGACTGACGGCCGACTGCGATGACATCGCCCTGCCGAAGTGCGTGCGGGGCGGTGAGCGTCTGGCCATTGACGAGAGTCTCGTTCGTGCTCCCTTCAACGGGGGACACCATCCACTGCCCTCCAGCGCGCCGCTCGAGCACGCACTGCCGGTTGTCCCAGAACTCGCCGTCGGGTCCGAGCTGTCGCACGAGCGCCTTGCCCAGCTCGGTCCGCACGCCGATCTGCAGCGAACGGCCGCCGGGACCAAACAGCTCTATTCCGTCGGAGGCGAGTGGTTGCCCCTTGCCACGACTCGAAGCCTCTGCGGCGGGTACCACTGCGGCTCGCGGACGGGCAGCCGGAATGCGCGGCGCTCCCGTGCGAGCTGGGGGCACTTTAGGCACCTCGGCTTTGGCGCCGCGGCCGCTCAAGACGTCTCGCAGCGCCGCCGCCGTCGGCCTCGCGGCGGCATCGGGCGACAGGCAACGCTGGAGGGTAGCGCTGACCACCGCATTCTGTGCCGGGGCGGGCATCAACCCGAGAAGCGCGGGCGGCTTGGCGGCATGGGCTTTTGCCAGCGCGGCGTACTCGCTCTGATCGTCCCGCCAGTAGGGATGCTCGCCAGCGAGCAACTCGTACAGCATGAGCCCGCAGGTGAACACGTCCGAGGAGAGCAAGGGCACCGACCCGCGCGTCAAATGCTCGGGCGATCGGTAGTTGTCCGTGCCGACGTAGCCCTGGAAGCCGTGCCACGGTGCCCGTCGATCCGCCAGCAGCGAGAAGTCCATGTCGATGAGCTTGAGTTGGTACCCAGAGCCGATGGTCGGATCCTCGACGAGGTAAGCATTGGCCGGCTTCAGATCGGCGTGGACGACGTTCGATTCGTGCAACGCCGCAACGGCGGCGGTCAGGACCTTGGCCCACGTCACGTGGCGTGCCCAGACCGCGGGATCACGCGCAGGAGCCACTTTCGTGCGTCGGTGCTGCTCACGCTCACCATCCAGCACTTGCTGGAGATCGGCGCCGTTTTCCACGAACTCATAGGCCTGGAAGTAACACTGTCCTCCCCAGCGTTCTTCGAACGCGTCCACCTGCCGCACGGCGAAGTGCGCTGCCTTGCCGGTGCGCACCCGCGTAGAGAGCTCCTTCTGATACTGGACGAAGGCCGGGTACCAGACCACAGTCGGCGCAGGCGACTTATACTGTTTGAAGAAGACTTTCGCCCCCGAGGGTGCCTGCGCCGCATAGGAGATCGCCATCATGCCCGGCCCGAACACCTTGGTGATGCGGTAGCCGCGGAGGGTGTCTCCGACTTTGAGCTTCTTTGCCATGATGTTCGCTCAGCGCCAGGCTGGCGCGGCCACCCTAAAGTGCCACCGTCTCGGCCGAGCGAGACACGCTTGCCGCAAGCTGCTTGAGTGTGGTGCGAAAATTGACCGGATCCGATGTGAATTTCTGCAGGGCCTGCTGCGGGCTCAAGCCTTCGAACTCGACCACTTCCCATTCGGATTTGTCGATCTGACTCAGCCGGTCGTAGCCTTCGAAGTTGGGAGCGAACAAGCTCAGGATGATGCGGTTGGCCATGATGACATTCGCCACGTCTTGCAGCGATCCGCCTTTCGCCTCGGGAATGCTCATGGTTTCCTTGAACGAGGCGTCGGTGAACACGATGACTACGCGCGCCGCGTCGCTCCGATATCGCCACTTCTGCGGGTCTTCGCTCTGCGAGCCCTTGGGGATCGCCTCCATGGTCGCGACTTGGTAGAGCGTATCCAGCAGGGACTCGGGCTCGTCGCCGCCGCCTTGGGCCTGCAACGCGGCCAGCTGAGACTTGAGGGCCGCGATGTCACGCACGAACGCGTTATCGACGATCCATGGCAAGCCTTCGCTATCGGCCGCTTCGATGTCCCGGTAGCCAACGACTTTGCCGCGCCAATCCCGCACGGGTGCAACGTTGTTGTCGTCGCCGCGGCTCAGCGACTCGATGAAGGCCTCGATGTTCTTGCGCAGCGCATCGATGCAGGTCGCCATGCTGCCGCTCACGTCGACGACGAACACGAGATCGGCGACGCCCTTCGTCTTCGCTCGCGCTTGCGGAGCTGGAGCACCAACGGCAGGCTCGGCAATACCCTGGGGCCCCGGGGCGGGCTCGGCAACATCAGCTGACGCGCCGGCGCCCACCGACACCTCCGGAGGGGTCTCTGTCGCGCTCTCCACCGGCTCGAGCGGCTCGGTGGACTCGCCCAGTGAGGCATCAGCAGCGTCAGGATGCTTCGGAACGCTCATGATTCAAGCTCAGCTACAAGGCTCACGGTGGTCATGTTGCATGAGGTACGGTCGCGCACACCCAGCGTCAATGAATGAGTGAGCGGTCTGCCTGTAGGGCATACATGGGCCTGTGACATTCGTGCGCTCCTGCGGCGTGACATCTGAGGCACGAGTGATGTGCCATCGCGCGCGACGGCGAAATGTCTTGAGCTGATGGATGTCCATCGTCCCTGCTCATCATAGCCAGCTAACCGAATAGCCAGCTGACCGACGGCGGTCGCCTCGTGGAGCAAGCTGGCCGCAAGGCAGGCGCGGGGCGCCTGCTGTGCTACGGCGCTATGTCATAGGCGCAGCGAAACCCGTGGTGGGACAAGCGGAGGCCGCCGGGCATCGGATGCCGCCCGCTGACTGCCAGGGTCGACTCGTCGCTGGTCCAGCTACCGCCGCGGATCTCGCGTGGGTTGCCCTCATGTTCCTGGTTCACGTCAGCGCAATTGATACAAGGCACCGATCGCGGCGACGTGTCTACGACATCGAAGGTCCACTCCGAGAGCGAGCCGGCTAAGTCCTGGTGCTCCCAGCGCGCTTGACCGGCTCGATACGACCCAACGGGCGGTATGGGGCAGGGGCGATTGTTGGGCAGGTCCGCCTGACAGCCGAAGCTCGCGAGGCTCTGTGTCGGCAGCACCTCACCCCAGGGATAGGTGCGGTTCTGGTCGCCGCCTGCCGCGGCGTATTCCCATTCGAGCTCAGTGGGAAGGCGCCCGCCGTCCCAGATGCAAAAAGCCTGCGCTTCGTACCAGGTCACGCAGTTGCGAGGTTGTATAGAGATCAGCGTCATGAACGCGTCGTCCAAACAGGAGTTCACCACGACGTCCAGCTCGGCGCCCGATGGCACGAGCAGCTGATGAGACGAGTGGGTCGTGGGTGTTGCTTCCCAACTCGGATCCCACCCCGTTCCCGCGATCAGTGGATGGGCCCCAGCCCCTGGCGCGAGCCCGCCCCGCGCCCGGAACGCATCGTAGTCCTCAATGAACGCGTCGAAGCGTGCGACCGTCACCTCATAGCGGTCGAGCAAGAAGCTGGCGACTTCACTGGCACCCGGCGCCGCCTCAGCGCCGCCAAAGGCGAAACGACCGCCCGTCACCTTGCGGACGGCGCAGCAGCTGTCCCGCTCAGTACCGCATGCTGCTTGCAGCTCTCCGCAGGAAGGCCGCCTGTTTGCTGGAGCACCCGCGCTTCCCGCTTCACCAGCTTCACCGCCACTCCCGCCGCTCCCGCCGCTCCCTGCAATGCCGGCAGCACCTGCGTCGTTGGGATGTCCGCCACCGCCGCTCAGGCCACCCGCACCCGCGTCATGCCCCTCAACGCCGCCGGGCGCAGCGCCTTGCGACGGCTGAGCAGCGGCGCCGACCAGCCCGCCCATGCTCATCCGGGTTCCCCCAGCCGCCGGGTGAGCGGCGGTCCCGCCGTTGGGCGCCGCGCCGCCGCTCACCCCGTTCCCCGTATCGCCGCCCTGTACCCCAGCCCCATAGCCACCCAGGTCATAGCGTCCACACGCCCCAATTAGTCCAAACGAACACATAAGGATGTGCGCTTGCGCCGAGCGTCGTTGCCGACGCGTGAGCTGCCGAGAAGTGCGCGCGCTCATGGTGCCAACGATTCCAGCCGTTGACGCGCGTCGGCTGCGTAGGTGCGTCCACCGCGCTCGAGGTAGCGCTGGTAAGCCGCAGCAGCTGAGTCCTTGTCGCCCATAGCCTGTAAAGAAGTACCGCGGAAGTAGCTAGCTTCGACGCCATTGCCGCCCTGCGCCGCTTCGGCGAGCGCATACTCGCGTTCCGCGCCGCGCGGATCCTTCAAGCTCTTGCGCAAGATGTGGCCCCGGAGCACCCGCAGCTCCGCAGCTCGCTCGCCCGTGACCGACGACGAGAGTAGCTCCTGTGACTGACGTAGCGCGTCCTGACTTCTTCCGAGCTGCATCAATAGTTCCAACTGCGACATGTCCGCTTCCCGCCGCAACGCACCCGCAGGAAAGCGCTGCCGATACTCTGCGAGCACTTGCAGCGCACCGCCTGGGTCCGCAAGCACATCCCGCCGCAACCGTGCGACCTCGTACAGCGCCATTTCTGCGCCAAGCCCCGAACCGCGGGCGCGACTCAAGAAGCAGGTCTCCGCGGCGCGGGTGTTCCCGCCGCGTGCGAGGCTCAGACAGTCAGGCCCCTCCGGCTGAGCGGGTACAGGAACAACTCCCGCGGACGGCTGTGTCGGCGGCTGAAGCGGCTTGACCGGAGCGTTCTCGAGCTCCAGCGGCCGCGCCGGACCGCGCGGCGCGATCGCGCGACCCTCGGGTGCCTTACGCTGGGAGATGGCTTCCTTGGCATCCCGGCCGGCAACCGCTTGCGGTGCGGGTCCCTCCACGGAGCTGCGGGGCGCTGCGTCGAGGGCGTGCCGACCTGGCACGGGTTCGGCGGTGATCTCGGAGGCCGGCGTGGTGAAAAGTCGATGCTCAGCTCCCACCAGCAGTCCGACACCGAGCACCACGGCGCCGCCTGCTGCGAGAGCGGGCTCGAGAAGGCGACGCTTGGCGGGTCGCTGCAAGCGGGCCGAGAGCCTCCTAAAAGCTGCCTGCTCGTCGATACGGGCGGCAAACTCCCGGTTTGCCTGGTCGAGCTCGGGGCCGAGCTTCCCGTGGATCAAACGTTGAGGCGATGGAATTGCAGTGGGGTCCTTCATGACGGGCCCTCGTTGACCGCGAGCTCATTGATCGCGTCCGAAAAGCGCTTCCGCGCGTAATGCAAACGTCGCCAGAGCGTGGCTTCTTTGCACTTGAGAATTTCCGCCACCTCTTTACCGGGCAAGCCCTCCATCTCGTAGAGCACCAGGGCGCACCGCTCGGGCTCGGACAGACGATCGAGGGCAGCTGCGACGCGGCGACGAGCCGTCGCCTCGCACAGGTCAGACCCGTGCACGACCGCGTCTTCGGGGAACATCGGGAGCCAGCGCGCGAGCGTCTCGGAGATGCGCCGTCGGCGGCGGGCGGCTCGGGCTTGGGTGATGCACAGCCGGTAGAGCCACGTCTTCAGCTCGGAGCTCCCACGAAAGCGCGGCAAGTAGCGGTGGATCTGCAGGAACACGTCTTGCGCGGCGTCCTCGACCTCGAGCTCGTGGACGCCGAACTTTCTCAGGAACGCCACCGTTACGGGGTAGTAGTGGCGGTGCAGCGAACGCCAGGCCGAACCGCTGCCGCGGGCGCACTCCAGAAGCAGCGGCGCTTCCTGATCCGCGTTGAAGTCCTCGAGGGCGGCCGCGCCAGACATTCTCTGTTTACCTTAGAGTCCTGTGGGGTCCCGACCTTCAGGGGCCATCTCCAAATGCGTACGCAATGCCGGCCCCCCATCCAAACTCGATAGAGGGAGGGGTGAGCACCTCATCGTCGCCGACAGTGAACCGACCCGAGGCGAAGGGCACCCGCCACTGACCAAAGGCGGCGGCGCTCAGGTGCCAGCGCCGGCCCATATCGATCAGGAGGCCAGCGTCGATGCCCAGCGAGGTCACCGCGCGAACAGCGCTGTTGTTTTCCGTGAAGCGCGAGACGCTTCCCCGCTCGAGGGCGGTCGAGGCGGAAGGCCCGACATAGCCGAGCCACGGCCGCTCCTGGAACACTCTCGCGAGGAACACCCGGCCGCTCATGCGTAGGGATTGAGCGCCCCCGCCACCGACGAACGTTTGTTCGCGCTCGCCCAAGTCGAGCGCAACGACGGTACCCAGGAACAACTGGTAAGGCGCGGGAAAGAGCGCACGCAGGCCAACATTGGGGCGGGAGTTCGGAAAAGACTCGGCCAAGTGCAGACCCAGTAGCACTGGACGCCCTTGCTTGCCCCCGTCACCGTCAGGCGGCGAGTCGGGCACTGGTCGCTCCATTACTGCCGCGACCGCGGGCGCCGCGATGGGCCGACGCGGCTCACGCGGGAACGGGGCGCTCCGCTGTTCAGGCGGTACGGCCTCAGCGTGGCCGTCCTTGGTGGGAAGCCCACGAAAGTGACGGTCGAGCACCAGCGCGATGACCTCCGCCATGGTTCGACACGACTCGCCTTCGATCGGCAGGTCGCGCAGCAGCTCGACCACGCCTTCAGAGTTGAACAGCTCGAGGCGCACGAAGTCTCTGGGGCTTCCCGAAGGTGCATGGCCGATGGTGTAGCGGGCGCGCCAACCGCTGTGGCCTTCGACCACTAGCGCGCCCAGCCGCCGCGCAACCACTTCGCGTGTTCGCTCCAGCTCCGGACAGAGCGCGTCCGGCGAGCCGGTCTCAATCGTCAACCCGTGCACCTCGCTGGCGAGCGCGCTCGTGGTCGTCGCCATCGCTGCACTCAGGTGGAGCGCGAAAACGCTGAATTGCGCGAAGGCGCGCGCGATGCGGTGAAGGTTCAAAGAACCGACGCCTCTAAGCTGTCGGGGCGGAATATGCCTCAAGGAGATCGTATGCAAACTTACCGTATTTTAGCTTTTACAGCACTGCTCGTTGCAGGTTGCTCGGGCCTCGACGCGAGCGATGAACTTATCGCAAGCGCCGAGCATGAGCTCAACCCTCCTGCAGCCGTGCTCGGCTTCGAGAACGTGAGCTACTGGACGGCCACCCAGGGGAATAAGACGTCGAGCGTGACCCGAACGCAGGGCAACGCTTCATTAGGGCTAAGTGGCTTTACATACTCCGAGCTGACTTCCTCGCCATTCGCGACCGTCACCGGCGCGACTTCTACTATTGCTTTCGACTTTCGTGCGCCTTCCTCCCCGGCATGGGGACAAGCGACGCTCTTCGTCAACATTCCTTCGCGAAGCATTCATAACGCAAGCTTGGGAGCGGTGTCGCTCGCAGGTTCAGCGGCCAATACGTTTCGCAGCGTTTCGTTCAGCGTTCCTTCCAACGTCTTGACGGCTCTCCGGCAATCGTATTCGGACCTGACTTTCAAGATCGGCCTCAACTTGCCGCAGCTCAGTCAGCCGTACCTGATTGACAACTTGCGCTTCATCGGCGCCACGCAAGAGTCGGTGGTCCGCTTGAGCGTGTCGGGCGTTGACGACTTCGTCTACGTGACGGTGAACGGCGTGCGGCGGAAGTCGGTCGGAATCCCCCAATCGCTCTCGGGGCAGGACGTCAGCAGCTGGTTCTCCGCTGGCGCGAACACCGTGCGCATCCAAGGCATCAATACCGACGGGCCGGCGAGCTACAACGTGCAGCTCACGGTGGACGGACAGGTTGTGATCGATGCCAACTGCGCCAACGCGCCGTGTAACCCGAACACGCCGGGGGGGCTAGGTATCGTGTTCGATCAGACCTATCAGGTGAGCACGCCGAATCGCCCAACGCCCGCCACCTTGACGGTCAACGGCACGAGCGGCGGCAAGATCTACCTCAACGATGCTTACACCGGGAAGACGGTGCCCGCATCGTTCACTCTACCGCGCGGACCGTACATCGTTGGCGTCGGCGTTGGCGTCGGCACGCATGGAGCTTATCAGGGCGCGTACTACGAGCAGACCGTGCAACTCGGTGGGACGGCCCTGACCGTCACTCCCACGCAGACCGCTCCGCTGGCAACGCCGAACCGTACGAAGGTCGCCATTCTCCCGATCCGTAACACGATTCACGGTACTGACGTGGCGAGCAACCGCGGTGTGCTCTCCAACAACGACATCACCATCATGCACGGGCAGACGCTCGCGACGCGCGACCAGTACGTGAAGCCATTCTCCTACGGCCTCACCACCTGGGACGTCACCGTGCTGCCCACCGTGGAGAACACGCCGCTCTACCGTGGCGCGGCTCCCGGCGACTCACCCGATACCTGGCGCTTCCTCGTCGACAGCAACTTGACGTCGCTCGAGCAAACCTACGACAGCATCATCTACTACTTCTCCAAATACACGGCCACGGGTCAGGTCGTCGCCAACGATCCCTGCTGCTGGTGGGGGACGGGACAGATGGTGGCGTTCCCCAATCACGGCATGCGCGACGGTGCCTCGCCAAACCAGCCCAACGTGTACCTCCTACATGAGATGCTGCACGACTACGAGGCCTACAATCACGGGCGCTTGTCCTTCTACAACGGTGCCGGTGGCCTGCACGGCGCCAACTATCATGGCTACTACGGCGGCGACAACGGCGAGCCCGACTTCCTCCAGTACTACCGCCTGTTCATGCGCAATCAGGTGGCCGAGATCAACACCATGCGCAACGGGGTCCCTGCCTCCGTGCCGCAGACCGCCGACCTCTGGGTGGGAGTGTTCGACACCATGCGCCGGGACGTGAGCTGGAACGCGCCTGCTGCGGGTGCTCAAACCTTTGCAGTGCGTTCCTCGACGCCCGCACCCGTTGCGCAGGGGCGGTCCGCGAGCATGTGCGCCTTGCCCGCTCACTGAGCCGGCGCGCGTCCACGCAGTGAAAAGTGGGCCGAGGCTCGACCAAGCCTCGGCCCGCGAAGTCACCAGCGCCGTGTGCCCGGCGAGAGCGCAGTAGCAGCACGGTACCGACGTGAGGGGTCGCAGCCCACTGATGTGGCTCCGCCCCCTTTACCGCTACTGGCAGCCTATCTGCGTGTCGTGGATGGCCAGATCGTCGAACCAGGTGGTGAATGGGGGCGTGAGGTTGCCGCTCTGGTAATACGTCGTGCCCAGGATGATCTTGTCGTACTGGACCATCTGCGAGTCCGCCTTGTTGGTGAAGGCGAGCGCCGTGATCTCCATCGAGTCCTGGAAGAAGCGGTAGCTCTTCGTGGCGAAGTCCACGTACCACTCGGTGCAGTGCCACTTGTCGTCGAACCCGTAATCGTAGCTGGTGCTCTTGCCACCGGTATCGTTCGGGTTGTTGTAGAGCCACTGGTGCTTTCCGCTCGTGTTCTGCACCATGTCGAAGATGCGGTTCTCGTTCGAGCCTTGCGCGAGCGAGGTGAACGTCAGGTGTAAGAAGCCGCTGTTGACACTACTGCTCAAGATGGGGTGTGGCTGCTGCACCTTGTAGAAGACGCGTCCCCAATGCTTGCTGGCCGTCGCGCCCAGGCTGCTCAAGCTGCGCTGCGCGCGCGAGGTGCCGCGCGTCCCGGAGATGGCCTTGAGAGCCTTGGCGCCGGAGCGGAACTGATCGCTCGCGAGCGCCGCATCGTTCGGCGAGGCGGTTCCGTACCCGTTGAAGCGCGTCCAGTCCATCGGCAGCGCGCCGACCGTACCGGTCTCGAAGTCGTCGCAGAGCTTGTAGGCCCCACCGGAGCAGCCCTTGCTGGTCGTGCCGCCGGAGCCGCCGCCGATGCCTCCCCCCGCCAAGCCACCGCTGCCTCCGGCGCCTGCGCCGCCACTTGCCATGCCGCCGTTCGATCCGCCCGCACCGCTGACTCCGCCGCCTCCCGTTCCGCCCGTCATCCTTCCACCCGCTCCGGCGCCTGCGCCGCCGGTTGCCGCACCGCCCACTCCGCCCGTGGTGGCGCCGCCGGTTGACGAACCCCCGCTCGTGCTGCCGCTCGCGCCTCCCGTGACGGTTGAGCCCCCGTTGCTGGTGCCGCCTCCCGGGGTGCTTCCGCCGGCACCTCCGTTCGAGCTGCCGCCCGACGAGCTGCCGCCGGCAGTCATCGACGAGCCGCCCGACCCGGGCCGGCCGTCGTCATCCGAGCCGGCGCTGCAGCCCGCGAGCAGCGCGGCGCCTCCGAGCGAGAGCGCACGCGATAGTGTGAGTGTTTGACGGAAAAATCCGCCCTGGCCAAGATCGTGAGGGGAGTGCACGTTCTTAAGTCGAGTGACGTTCAAAACGGGGAGCACGGAAATCGTATGGCTGCAGCAAACGTCCGTCGGTTGGTCGCCGAAGCGCCTGCACCACAATATTCCGCTGGCATACTTATCTGCGAGCGCGAGGCTGGTGAAGACGAGCGTCGCGATGCGTGGTGACGCTGCGTCCGGGTTGACGAGATCGCATCTGCGCGTAGCGTGGGCACACGGCCGGTGGGTGCCGGCGGGAGGCCGCGCATGTCGAGCGAATCGCAGGGTGTTGTCGGGCGCAATACGGATACGTCACGCTGGAGCTACAGGCTGTGGTCGATTGCTGGGGGACTGACGCTGTTCGCCATCGCGGGCTGCGGCAACTGCGACGAGGAGGTGGCAGCAGCCAACGAATTCATCGCGGCCAATCAGAGCTGCGTGGTGGACGATGATTGCGCGACAGTCACTTCCAATTGCAGCGCGCTGGAGGGCAGCTTCTGTGGCCAGGTGGCGGTGAGTCGCGAGGCCTCGCGATCCTTGCGCTGGCAGGGCCTGAGTCGTGCGCTGGCCGAGTGCGGACCCGACCTTTGCGACCAATGTGCCGCCGAGCTCGTGCCCGCGTGCACGAACGGGCGCTGCTCGCAGGCCCGCTAGCAGGACTGGCTCGAGCGGTCGGCCTGGCTGGGGCGCTGCTCGGCTCGCCAGAGTGTTGCCGACGCGTCACCGCGACGTCTTTTCACGCCCGGATGCTCGGGCGCCATGCGAGCGATTCGCATCGGCTGAAAGGACGACTCCGATGACACGCATGACACGACGCCACTTCGGTTCCGGTGTTGCGGCTGCTGGGCTTTCGATGGCGCCGCTCATCAACCTGCTCACGGCAACAAGAGCGCACGCGGCGCCGCCGTCCCACGTTGGCTTCGGCCCACTGGTGCCGAAGCAGCCAACCAACATGAGCCAGCTGCCGATCGAGCGGCAGAACATCGCGTACATGACGTTGCCCGAAGGCTTCGAGTATTCAGTGGTCAGCTATCGCGGTCAGATCATGCGCGACGGCAACCCGGTGCCAGGCGCCGCGGACGGCATGGCCGCCTTTCCTGGCCCAGGCGGCAGGGTCTACCTGGTGCGGAACCACGAGCTGTCGACCAGCGGCGTCGGCGTGGTTGCTCCGGCAGCGTCCACGTACGACGCCGCCGTGCGCGGCGGCACCACGAATCTCATCGTCGACAATGAAGGTCGCTTGATCGAGCAGTGGGGCTCGCTCGCCGGCACCGAGCGCAATTGTGCAGGTGGCCCCACACCTTGGGGCACCTGGCTGACGTGCGAGGAGACCGTCTCTATTCGTAACGGCGTGCGCCACGGCTACGTCTTCGAAGTCGATGCTGCCGGTTACGGCGATCCGACTCCGCTGGTCGGCCTCGGCCGCTTCAATCACGAGGCGGCGGCCGTCGATGCGTCCACGGGCATCGTTTACCTGACGGAGGATCGCGGCGACAGCCTGTTCTACCGCTTCGTCCCGAGCGAGCACGGCAACCTCAAGAGTGCGGGCCAGCTCGAGGCGCTTCGATTGCGTGACTGGCCGGGCGGCGTTCACACGGTCACCGGCTTTCTTGGGTTGCTGAACGAGCCCTTGGCTGCGGAATGGGTCGCCATCGACGGCTTCGATCCAGTGACGGACAGCGTGCGCATCGAGGGTGCTTCCAAAGGGGCTGCTCGTTTCTCGCGCGGCGAGGGCTGCTGGTCGGGCGACGGTCTCATCTACTTCGTGTGCAGCGACGGCGGCAACCTGCGCGCTGGACAGGTGTTTGCGTACGACCCGGTCGCCGGCACCCTCACGCTGCTGGTGGAGTCGACGGATCGCGCGCTGCTCGATGCACCCGACAACATCGCAGTTGGTCCTGATGGGCGGCTCTATCTGTGTGAGGACGGCAGCGGTGGCGACAACATCGTGAGCGTCGACCTCGACGGCTCGCTGGCGATTCTGGCACAGAACATCTGGAGCGGATCGGAGTGGGCCGGTGCTTGCTTTTCACCGGTGGGCAACGTGATGTTCGTGAATATGCAAGGCGACGGTTTGACCTTCGCGATCAAGGGGCCCTGGCGCCGCCGCGCTCGCTGACGACGGACCTCCAGCTGGCGAAGCCGCTCGTCGCCAGGCGAACGCGCGGAGCTAGCGACCGATGGTGTCGTTAGCTCCGTTCGCTTGGCACTTTGAAAATCACCAGTCGTCGCAGCGGGTAGTTGAAGCCCACGAACACCGCGAAGCTGGCGATGAACGTTACCGCCTCGGCTGGCAGAAACCCGAGCAGTGAAAGCAGCAGTCGGAACAACAGCAGGTTCAGGCCGAGGCCGATGCTCTCGAACAGCAAGAACCACTTCGCCTGACGCGACAGGCTGCCGGCTCGTGCCCGGAAGGTGAAGGTGCGGTTCCCAAAGAATTGCACGCAGGCGCCGACCATCAAGGCCGGAACGCGCGCCGCAGCCGGTGCCACGTCGGCCAACCGCACACAGGTGGTAAAGATCGAAAAGTCAGCGAGCGTCGCTCCTCCACCGACGATGGTCGCCCGCACGAAGCGCCACGCGCGCACTGACAACGATTCCGACCGCGAGCTCACGGCGTCACTATGGCAGGTAACGCCGCGCGCACGGTGACGAACGCGTCACACGTGTTTTCGTCACCGTCCGTGCCAGAGCCGCTACAAGCCGCTTGGCCGCTCCCGATCCCACGCGTTCTTGACCATTGCGAGAACCTGCTCCGAAGGATCCACGAGCTCGACTTTCTCTTCTCGAAGCTCCTCGACAGTGACCCGTGGCAAGATGCGATCGAAGTGCATCGTCAGCCGTGCGGAGTCTTCATAGCCTCGCTGAGCCAAGGCTGCGGTCTCCACGTCCGCGAACGCGCACGCGGTCGTGTACAGTAGAAGATACGCAACTCCGAGTCCGCTGAGATACGTGGCGTCGTCGCGCAACGACTTCACCGTCTCTGACGGTCGCACCGCGTTGATGAGGCCAGCGGCTGCCCCGGCAACGGCGCTGACCGCGTCTTTTACGGACGCCGTGGTACTGCCTCCCAACGCTTTCAGCCGACTCTCGAGAGCTACCTGGTGCTGATCCAGCACGCGCTTCAACTCTCTCACCGCAGGCAGCGCGTCGCGGTGGCTCACCTTCGCCAGGTTCTCGACTTGCCGACCGACGGTGGTCCGCCCGCTCTCCACCAGCGCGTGTGTGTCCCCGACGTAGGTCCGCAACAGTTCGATTCTTGATTCAGTCATGAGAGCTCCTTGAGGGTTCGAAACGCACCCTTGCGTGCAATGTGCGGACCATCAGCGCTGTGACCGCATGCCCCGCGCTTTCGCTGACGGCTCCAGCTCTCAAGGGCGGCTGCAGGCGCGCAACTCCCTGCCGTGGCTCGGCTTTCTCCGCCACCGGCTGTCGCCCCACTGCGCCATCGCGACCCAATCTCGCAAGATGACCCCTCAGTACCGCCTCGCCGCCCGCCCGGTGTGTCGCCTACGCCGCACCGCCCTCGAGGCTGCTCCGACGCTTGACTGCTCAGCCCAGCCGACTCTGAAAGCCTCAGTGTCCAACGGCGCGGCATCGCGCGCTTCAGCCGTTCAGCAGCTCATGTGCGCCTTCAGGAACGCGCGAACTCGGACGAATGCGGCCCAATCGCCCGCCGCGGAGTAACCCGTGCGCGTCGGATCGGCGAGCGCGTGTCCGCCAGGCACGCTCAAGAGCTCCACCTTTTTACCGGCGATGCGGAGCCGGTCCGCGAAATTCGTCGCCTCATCTGCCTTGTAGGCCACGTCTTCGGAGCCGCGGATGATGAGAAGGGGAGCCCGGATACGCTTGGCGGCTCTCTCGTCGAGCACGGCGCTTCCGGCGTACGTGACGATTGCAGTTAGATCGGTGAGCTCCGTCGCGAGATAGGTCGCCCAAGCTCCACCGTATGACCACCCCACGAGCGCGACGCGGCGTGCCAGCACACGCGGGTCGCTCGACAGGCCAGCATATGCTGCTTTGATCGCAGCGACGCTGCGCGCGGAGTTGGCGTTGGCTCGGTCACGGAGCTCGAACGCGGCCGCGTCCGTGTCGGCGACCTCACCGTCGTAAAGGTCGGCCGCGAGCACCGCGTATCCGTCTTCTGCCAGCCGATCGGACCAAAGCTGCATGTTCTTGGTCAGGCCGCGCGCAGAGTGCAACAGCAGGATCGCCGGCAAGGGTGCACGCGCGCCGCGAGGTACGGACAGATATCCTCGTTGCCCGCCAAGCTCGGTCCACTTGCCGCTCAAGCTGGCGTCGGGGCGGTGCGCATCGACGAAGTCCTGCTCGCGGCAGAGCTTGCTGCTCGGGTCACACGTGTTCGCCCGTGGCTCGCGCTGCGCCGTTCGCACACGTTCCGCTGCTGCCTGGCTCGATCGTCCGCTGCACGAGGTAAGGAGAGCTGCGAATCCGACGAGCACCAACCAGAGGCTTTTCGACGTGGGGTTCACGGCGCCCACGGTACTTGGATGCTGCCGAGCCTGCCAGGTATGTGCGGTGGGGTGCAGCGTGACGCAGCTGTGGTAGCTGTCGCCCATGCCGGGCTCGTACGGATCCAATCGTGGTGGGACCCTCGCTTACGACGAGCTCCGCCTGTTGTGTGAGTCGGGGGCGATTCGCTCGCACTCATTCAACGAAGCCCAGATTCAGCCTGCCAGCATCGATCTGACGCTCGGGGACGAAGCATACCGGCTGCCGGGGAGCGTTCTGCCGCTCGGGAACGAGAAGGTCCGCGAGCTGGTGCACGGTCTCGCGCTCGAGAGCATCGATCTGAGCGAGCCGCGCTGCCTGGCGCGGGAACACGCCTACGTCGTCAAGCTGAGGGAGTCGTTTCGGTTGCCTGAGCAGCTTGGAGGGTACACGAACAGCAAGAGCAGCGCGGGCCGTGTCGACGTTGCCACACGGGTCATGGCCGACGGTGGCACCCGCTACGATCGCATCCCGCCGGGGTACGCAGGCGATCTCTGGCTCGAAGTCATCCCGCGGAGCTTCAACGTCATTGCCCAGCGCGGCGCCAGCCTCAACCAGGCGATCTTCTTCGAGCAGCGCGAGGTGCTGGACAGTCGCGGCCTTGCCGACCGCCACCGCGACACGCCCCTCTTGCTCGCCAGTGACCAAGCGCCAGTCACCCCTGAGTCTCACGTATTCGACGGGCGCCTGATCATGACGGCCGATCTCGCGAGTCCCACCGTTGGCTATGTGGCGAAGCGCACTCACAAACCCCTCGACCTGCAGCGGGTGGGCGGCCATCGAGTCGATGACTTTTTCGTGGCCGTGCCGACACCGCGCTCCGGCTACCTCTTTCTGGAGCGGGGCAATTTCTATATCCTGGCCACGCGCGAGCGCATCTGGGTGCCCGCCGATTTGGCCTGCGAAATGCTGCCCTATGAGGCGACCGCGGGCGAGTTCCGCGCCCACTACGCTGGGTTCTTCGATCCAGGCTGGGGGCTGATCGAAGGCGTTGCCGTGGGCGCGCAGGCCGTCCTCGAGGTTCGCTCGCACCAGGACGACCTCATACTACGTGACGGGCAGCCGATCTGCGCGATGGCTTTCGAGAAGCTCCGCGGCCCGTGCACTCGCTTGTACGGGACCAGGAGCAACTCCTACTTGCATCAGTCCGGCCCCAAGCTGAGCAAGCATTTCAGCGACAGCTGAGGCTCGCCAGCGGCCCCCGCCTACACGCAATCTTGTAGGCCGGGAGAGGCTGCCTGCAAAGCCGTGATCTTGCGGCCAGGAGAACGCGTCCAAGAAAAAGGATTGGGCCGCGGAGGGGCCACTGGTGCAAGGCTTGAGCACCAGGGTAGAGGTGGCTCACGACACGTTATTGTCGCTGTCGATGCACCGGGGCGCGGGTGCCGTCGAGACGTTGCGGAGCTTGAAGGTACCCTCCGCGGCAGAGCCCTCGCTCGATTCCTGGAGCGGCACGGACTCCGTACCGCTTCCGAACGACAGCGCGTCTGCTTACAGCTCCGGAAGTACTCGTCCGTTCACACCGTGTGAATTTCGGCCCGCAGGTATTGGCCGGTCAGCGAGCGCTTGTCGTTGACCAATTCGATGGGCGTGCCCTCGAACACGATCTCGCCTCCTTTGCTGCCGCCCTCCGGTCCTAGATCGATGCTCCAGTCGGCATTGCGGCTGACGTCGAGGTTGTGCTCGATGACGATGACGCTGTTTCCAGCGTCGACGAGCCGGTCGATGATGGATAGCAGGTGTGTGATGTCGGACATGTGGAGCCCGGTGGTGGGCTCATCCATGACGTAGATGCTGCCGGCCTTGTGCAGCTCACTAGCAAGCTTGATGCGCTGACACTCGCCGCCCGACAAGGTCGAAAGGGGTTGCCCCAGGGTCAAGTAACCCACCCCTATCTCGCCTGGCTGCGAGCTTGCGAACGATGTCTTTGCGCTTGAAGAAGTCGAGCGCCTGCACGGCCGTGAGCTCGAGCACGTCACTGATGGACTTGCCTTCATACCTGTAGGTGAGCACTTCTTCCTTGAAGCGGCGGCCCTGGCACACCTCGCAGGGCGCCGTGAAGGCCGCTAGGTAAGCTAGGTCGGTGTAGACAACGCCGGTGCCGTTGCAGCCTTCGCAGGCTCCCTTGGAGTTGAAGCTGAAGAGTCCGGGGTCGACGTCGTTGGCCACGGCGAAGGCCTTCCTCACGTCATCCATCACCCCCGTGTAGGTGGCGGGATTCGAGCGCCTGGAGCCGCCGACCGCCGACTGGTCGATGACCACGGCCTGCGGGTGCTTCGCGAGAAACACCTGATGGATGAGCGAGCTTTTTCCGGATCCGGCCACGCCCGTGACGACGGTGAGCACGCCCTCCGGAATGTCGACCGAGACGTTCTTCAAGTTGTTGGCGCAGGCGTTTTCGATGTGGAGCGCGCCCTTGGCAGTCCGAGCGTTCTTCTTGAGCGGCAAATCGAGCGTGAGATGCTTGCCCGTCAGCGTGGGCGCCTGAAGCAGCTCTTCGTAGGTCCCTTCGAAGACGACCTTACCCCCCTTGGTGCCTGCGCCCGGTCCGACGTCGATGACATGATCGGCGGCCTTGATGACCGCGGGATCGTGCTCCACGACGATGACCGTGTTGCCTTTGTCGCGCAGTTTTCCAAGCAGCTCGTTCAATCGATGCACATCGCGCGGATGTAGCCCCACGCTGGGCTCGTCGAATATGTACAGCACATCCGTCAGACTGCTGCCGAGGTGCTTGACCATCCGGACGCGCTGGGACTCGCCGCCGGAGAGTGTGTCTGTTTCACGGTCGAGGCTCAGGTATTCGAGCCCGATGGCTACCAGGTTCTCGAGGCGCTCGGTCAGCGCAACGACGATGGGCTCGGCCTTGGGCTCGCGGATACTGCGTGCGAGCTGGATGAGCTGAGCGCAATCCATGGCCGACATTTCTGCGATGTTGTGGCCGTTGATCTGGCTCGCGAGCGCTGCCTGGCTGAGTCGTGCGCCCTTGCACAGGGGACAGGGGCGCGGCTTCAGATAAGGCATCACCGCTTTCTGTGTTCGCTCCGAAAGGGTCTTGATGTCCCGGCGCACATAGGCTCGCTCGATCTTCTCGACGATGCCCGTGTACGTGACGTTCATGAAACGCTCGCCGAACTTGGCCTTGAACTTCCTGTCCTTGCCATGGAGCAACAGCTCCATCTCGTCCTTGGTGAAATCGCTGAGCTTCTTGTGGTTGTCGAAGAAGCCCGAGGCGGAGTACGCCTGCTGTTCCCATTCGGCGAAGAAGGGGACCTGCACCGCTCCTTCACTGAGCGACCTGGACAGATCGAGAAAGTCGTCCGACACCACGCCGACTTTTTTCCCTAGGCCGCCGCACTCGCTACACATGCCGCGAGGGTCGTTGAACGAGTAGTGCGTCGCGCCGCCCGCCGATGGCTCTCCGATGCGTGAGAACAAGAGCCGCAGCACACCATAGATGTCCGTAACGGTGCCGACGGTGGAATGCGAGCCGCCGCCGAGCCGCTTCTGGTCGACCACGACCGCCATGTTTAGGTTCTCGATGGCGTCGGCGTCGGGCTGCGGATACTTCGGCAGGAAATTGCGGATGAACAGGCTGAAGTTCTCATAGAGCTGGCGCTGCGCCTCGGTCGCGATGGTATCGAACACGATCGACGACTTTCCGGAGCCGGAGACGCCCGTGAAGATGGTCAGCTTTCGCTTTGGAATGCGAACTGAGACGTTCTGGAGGTTGTTCTCCCTTGCCCCGCGGATCTCGATGAACGCGTCCATGACCCTCTCCCTCACCCGGCTTTCGTGAGCCTCTTTCCGCCGGAACGCTTGAGCGCGATGGCCTCGCGGATGAGCGGTTTGAAAACCGTGGCGTGAATCTTCTCCGACTTCATGCTCCTACCCGCTGCCGAGGATACGCGGGCTTGCCCAGCTCGCCCACGCTCGCTGATGCTCGGCTGCCTGGGGAAGCAGCAGGTGTGCTGGTCGAGGCGACCTGCAGGCGGCGCCAGAAGACGTACGACAGAGCCCAGAGCACAGCGGTGCCCGCGGCCCAGCCCCAACGCTCCGGGCCGTCACCCACCGCGAAGTGAGCGATGAGCGCCGAGGCGAGGGTGAAGGCAAACCCGGCGTAAGCCCATTCCTTGAGTCGCGCGGGCACCGGCGCCAGTAGCAGCGCCACGCCCAGCAGCTTGGCCCACGAGAGCTCGACCCTGAAGTAGTCGGGAAAGCCGAGGTGCGTGAACGCCTCTGCCACCTGTGGCAGCTGCAGCTGCGCGTAAGCGGTGAAGCCCATTTGCAAGCAGAACAGAGCGGTGACAATCCAGAAGCCGATAACCATTGATTTAGAACGGGACATCGTTGGACCCTTTCGGTCGAAGAGAGCTGAGCTCGATCAGAAGAGCTTGTCGCCCGGCAGCTTGGATGCCTGCCCGATCCAGCTCACGAAGAGCGCTTCATCCAGCTCGTCGTTTGCGTTGATGTGAAAGTAGCGTGTGCTCGGGTGCTTGGACTCGACGGGCGGCAGCGGACGCAGCGACGCACCGTTGAGGAAAGTCACCTTGATGTACTTCGTGAAGCAATGAAACGAGAGGAACCAGCCCTCGCCCTCGACGCCGTAGAACGGCGAGTTCCAGCGCACGGCCTTACGTACCTTGGGAACGGTGCGCGCGATGAGCGCATCCAGGCGGCGGCCAGCCGCGCTTTGCCAGCCCGGCATGGCCGCGATGAAGGCCTGCACGGGCGCGTCCCCGTCGGCCTTCGCGATCTGGGGGTTGCCGCCCGAGAGCAGCTTCGGCCTCGGGCTCAGCTCGGCTGTCTTGCTCGAGCGCTTGGCCGCGTGGGGCTTGGCCTTGCTTGCCATGATCAGGCGCTCCCAGGGCCACCCGCGGCCACCGGCTCCGGGAGCCCCGCCAGCAGATCGACGAGCTTGCCGCCCATCATGTTCCAGCCGTAGCGCGCGCCGCCGAAGTTCTGCTTCTGGTCGGGCTTGAAGCCAGACTGCACGAGCGACAGGCGCGTGCCGGCGGGCGTTGGCGTGAGCGTGAAGGTCACGACCGTGTCGAGGAAGGGGACCGTCCACGTGTAGCTGAGCTTCCGCTGCGGTTCGATCTCGATGAGCTTGCAATTCACCGTGCCATCCCAGCCCGGGTATGGCTGGGTCTTGAAGGTGAACGCGGCGCCCGGATCGAGCTTGAGATCCTCCAGCACCGGCAGCAACCACTGCGCGAGCAGCGCGGGCTCGGTGAGCGCGCGCCACACCTTGGCTGGCGAATGGTGCAGATCGAATTCGAACGAAATCGAGTCGGTCTGAGCTGCGTCGGTTGTGTCTATGACAGTCATTCGTCCATTTTCTCCAGGAGTTGTTCCAGGCGATCGACGTGCTCCGTCCAGAACGCGCGGTAGTGCGCGATCCAGTCGATGAGCGGCTTGATGCCGCGGGGCTGCACCCGGTAGTAGACGCAGCGTCCCTCACGGCGGGCGTTGACCAGACCAGCGTCTTTCAATGTGCCGAGATGCTGCGAGACCGCCGGCTGTGAGATATCGAAGCGGGCGGTGAGGTCCTTCACCGCTGCTTCACCACGCGTCAGCGACTCGAAGATCGCCCGGCGGCTGGGGTCCGCCAGCGCCTGGAAGATCTTGTCCTCGGCTGCCGCTGCGTTCTGCATGTCCGACTCATAAGCATTCGCTTATCGGTTGTCAACCGGCCAAATTTCCCCGCAGCTACGTCCCTTCGCGGCGATGCGGGGGAGGCTCAGGCGGCCCTACTTCCTGGAGGGCGCGGGCGCGCTGGGCCCAGCTTTCGCGAGCTGCGGGTGATGCCAAACGACGCGAGGCGCGCCCGCGCCCATTCCACGACGGCGTCAATGAACGCGCGCACCTCGTCGGTGGATGCGCGCGGTGCCACGTCATAGCCTTCACGCCGCAGGTCCACGCGCCGCGCGGAGGCGTTCACGTGAAGCGCGACGTCGGGGTACTT